>JAZSJG010000031.1:0-2637 GCA_045534215.1 Eubacteriales bacterium | reverse complement strand
TAGCCGCAGAGTGTGTCATACCGGAACATCCGATGGTTTCAACGAGAGCTTCTTCGATGATACCTTCCTTAACATTGAGGGAAAGCTTGCAGGCGCCCTGCTGAGGTGCACACCAGCCCACACCGTGAGTATAAGCTGAAATGTCTGTTATTTCTTTTGCCTTAACCCATTTACCTTCTTCCGGAATGGGAGCAGGACCGTGGTGAGGTCCTTTGGCAACAATGCACATGTTTTCCACTTCTTTGGAATAAACAAGCTGTAACATTTTTGTTTTCTCCTTAAAATATATAATTTAATTAACGAACAAAATTAACCGATAACCTTACCGTATACAACACCAAAAGCGCAAGCTGCATTAGCTTCGTCTGTATCAATGTGCATAGCAGGTGCAAAGCTCGGGCTTACTCTAACCACTACGTCGCCAAATACTGTTGTGCGCTCGGATTTTATTTCTACTGAAACTATCTGCTTATCAGAAACTCCCATTTCAGCAGCTGCTTCGGGTGTAAGGTGTATGTGACGCTTCGCAGCGATAACGCCCTCTGAAAGTTCAAGCTCATTTCCGTTTTCAGGGTTTACAAGCTTGCAAGCACCGGAGCCCGTAATATCACCGCTTTCGCGGATAGGAGCTACAACGCCAATTGAACGAGCGTCTGTAAGAGATATTTCTACCTGGCTTGCATTACGTGTAGGACCAAGTATTGATGCCTTAAGGGTTCCCTTAGGTCCAACAATTACAAGTTTTTCTGCACAAGCAAACTGGCCGGGCTGGCTAAGATCTTTCTTGTTTGTGAGTTCGTATCCTTCGCCAAAAAGGATATTGACTGCCTCTTTTGAGAGGTGAATGTGTCTTGCCGATGTTTCGACTAAAACTTCTTTCATCTTAAAAGACTCCTTGTTTTTTTATTTCGGTGTCACATTTATCAAAATGTGCCCGTTAAATTCCGTCCAACATTATAACACAAAAAATGCGTCCTGTCAATGACAGAACGCATTAAAGTTTTTAAATAAAGCAATATTGTTTAATAAATTAAACACCCGAGTATGCGGAGAAACCGCCGTCGATAGGAAGAACGACGCCTGTGATAAATCCGGAAGCTGAATCGTTGAGGAAGAAGAGAAGACCGCCGAGCAGCTCGTCTGAATTGCCAAAACGGTTCATAGGAGTCCCACGCAATATCTTTTCGGTTCTCGGAGTAGGAGTTCCGTCGGGATTGAAAAGTAAAGCTTTATTCTGATTTGATACGAAGAATCCCGGAGCGATTGCATTAACACGTATGCCTGCACTCGCGAAGTGAACTGCAAGCCACTGAGTAAAATTCGAAACAGCAGATTTGGCAGCACTATATGCAGGTATTTTGGTAAGAGGACGAAAAGCATTCATAGAGGAAACGTTAATAATGTTACCGTATCCTTTTTTTGCCATATCTATAGTGAAAACCTGTGTAGTAAGGAACGCTGCTGTAACATTAAGGTCAAGAACAAATTTGAATCCTTCGGGAGTAAGCGAAAAGAAATCCTGTATATCCGGATTGTTAAGCGCTTCAATATCAAAGTATTCGTTTGCGGTTGTAGCTTTAGGGCTGTTTCCACCGGCACCGTTGATAAGAATATCGCAAGTACCAAGCTCCTTATCTACTATCGCTTTTGCCTCTTCAAGACTTGTCTTGTCAAGACAGTTTGCTTTAACTGCAATAGCAACACCGCCATTATCTCTTATTTCCTTTGCATAATTTTCTGCAGCATCAAGATTTATATCAAGAAGTGCAACCTTTGCTCCGCAAAGAGCGAGTGCCTTTGCAAAATCGGAGCAGAGAACACCGCCGGCTCCCGTAACAACAGCACACTTTCCGGTTAAATTAAGATTTGTAGGTAAGTTCATTTTTTATTCACCTTTCGCATTTTTATCAATGGCTTCCCAAAGACCTAAGAGGTAGGTCGCGCCAAGTGCACGGTCGTATAATCCATATCCGGGACGTCTGTCTTCACCCCAGATGTTTCTTCCGTGGTCGGGACGTGTATAGCCGTCAAATCCGTTGTCATGAAGCGATTTCAAAATGCCGTACATATTGAGAGAGCCACAGGCAGTAGGGTGGGGAGATTCATTGAAGAAAAGGCGTCCGTCTTCTGTGTCTTCAAATTTTATGTTACGTGCATGTAAGAAGTGCACTCTGCCCATTTTTGCGTATTTTTCAGCCATCTTTACAAGGTCGTTATCACGGCTTGCACCAAGAGAACCGGTGCAAAGTGTAAGACCGTTATACTTGGAATCAACTGCGCTAAAAAGTTTGTCAATTTGAGATTCTCGCGATATAATTCGAGGCAGACCGAAAAGACTGAATGGCGGGTCATCGGGGTGAACAGCCATTTTTACATCGCATTCTTCACAGGTGGGAATGATTTTTTTGATAAAGTAAACCATGTTTTCAAACAGTTTGTCCTCGTCGATTTTGCTGTATCTGTTAAGAAGCGTATTGAGTTCACTCTGAGTATAGCTTTCATCCCAGCCGGGAAGAGAAAGCGATTTTGTTCTAGGGTCAAGTGCGTCCACGGTTCTTTGGTCATAAGCAAGACAGTTAGAGCCGTCGGCAGTCTTAAATTTAAGCTCTGAGCGTACCCAGTCAAATACGGGCATGA
>JAZSJG010000010.1:0-12541 GCA_045534215.1 Eubacteriales bacterium | reverse complement strand
CAAATAGGGACAACTTTTTTATTCAATTTTGCATTTTGTCATTTAAGCCGCCTTTTGCGTCGGCATTTGCGCCGCATTCAACATATTTTCAATAAAAATTCCATACTCCTCGGTTGGATTTGCTACTAATACATGAGTTACCGCACCGACGAGCTTACCGTTCTGTATAATCGGGCTGCCACTCACGAGTGTGGTCAAGTAGGGACAACAGTTTTTTACAAAAAGTTTAAAACTTAAAAGTGAGAATAAAGAATAAAATAGTTAAAGGTTGCAAAAATCTATTATAGAAATCTTGACAAACTACAGTTGCTATGATAAAATAGTATTGAAAACAGTTAAAAGTTGCAAAAATCTATTATAGAGGTGCTTATGGAAATCAAGCGTGAATTATATTTAAATCAATTGATTAGCCGAAAAGAAAACGGATTTGTCAAGGTTATCACCGGTATTCGCAGATGTGGCAAGTCCTATCTCCTGAACGATATCTTTTATAATCACCTATTGGAAAGTGGCGTGGATAAAGATCATATCATTCGTTTCGCTTTTGATTCTGCCGATGATCTTTATTTGATCGGCGAGAGCTTGATTGCCATTGAAAAGGAAAAGCGGAAAGTTGATCCCGAAAAGTTTATGGATTATATTCGCTCTAAGATTACAGACGAGAAAACTTATTATCTACTCTTAGACGAGGTTCAGCTGCTTGACTGCTTTGAGGCGGTTTTGAACGGATATCTTCGTAAAGACAATATGGATATTTACGTAACAGGAAGCAACGCAAAGTTTTTGTCAAAAGATATTATCACCGAGTTCGCGGGGCGCGGCGATGAGATTCACATGTATCCGCTTTCCTTTGCCGAGTTTATGAGCTGTTATCAGGGCGACAAGTATGAGGGGCTTTCGGAATATATGCTTTACGGCGGTATTCCGCTTGTAGTCTTGCGACAAAATTCGCAGGATAAGGCAAAGCTTTTATCAAATCTGTTTGGGGAGATTTATATTTCGGATATTGTTAAGCGAAATAAGATCAGAAATATCGGAGAGCTTGAAGATCTTTTGAATATTCTTTCTTCGTCCATCGGCTCGCTTACCAATCCCGAAAAGCTGAAAAACACTTTTAAAACTGTAAAAAAATCCAAGATCACCGCCGCAACCATCAAAAAATATATCGATTGCTTTGAGGATTCTTTCTTGATCGACTCTGCAGAACGGTATGACATAAAAGGAAGAAGCTATATAGAAACTCCTAAGAAATATTATTTTTCAGACCTTGGACTTCGCAATGCGCGTATCAATTTCCGTCAATTTGAGCAAACACACACGATGGAAAACGTGATTTATAACGAGCTTTGTATGCGCGGATATAGTGTTGACGTAGGCGTGGTGCAAATTGCTGAAAAGGATAAGAGCGGTAAAGTAACTAGAAAGCAGCTTGAGGTAGATTTCGTTTGTAACCTCGGCTCAAAGAGGATCTATATCCAATCCGCTCTTTCAATTCCCGACGAAGAAAAGCGTACACAGGAAATTCGTCCCTTACGCAAGATTGACGATTCATTCAAAAAAATCATCGTTACCAAAGATATTGTCGCTCCCTATTATGATGAGCACGGTATATTGACGGTGAATGTTTATGACTTTTTGCTGAATCCGGAATGTATTGAGGGGTAATGTATCGTTACTGAAAAGTTTTTGCACTTGTGCAGGAAGTTATCAATATCGATGTGATCGATTTTTTTGTTGTTTGTAAAATTACTTAGACAGGAGAATTTTTATGATAAATGAAATTATTAGGTTACTGCCTTCAGATGACTTAAAGGAAAAAATCAAAGCAACAAATTACCAATTTACAGAAAGTGAATTGCTTCAAATCATTTATAACTATGCTCCCACATTTTATGAAAAGCTGTCTATGTTAGAGCAGTTTTCAGCGATAGCTTCTCCAGATGTAGCGGCATTAGCAAAGGTATATATAGAATATGAGCAAAACAACTATAACAGGTTTATGTCAGAGGATACGGGATTTATTTATGAGCTGCATATCAAAGAAACACCTGACTCTCATGAGGAATGTTATATATGTGCCTCTTATAAAGCTGCGCTTGTGTGTATCGATCGTTTTTATGAGGAATACGCATCTGTCGATGCCAAGGAAACAGAAAAAACGAAATATAAAATAACAAAGAGAAAGATCTTTTTTGAAGAAAATAAATTCGAAGAGGATGCCTATGCAGAATGTGTTTTGGGAGCAAACAAAGTAATTTTGGAAATTTCAGATTGCAATGCTTCATCCGATTGTGAATTGGATACACTTTGTTCTGAGTGCAATGAAATTTGTCCATATAGATGTGATGAATTGAAATTTCCTTGCTTTGCGTGTGATTATGCTATTATCAAATATTTAGATCATGAAGAAAAAGAACAATTTGGAGTATCAATTTGCTGGGATGATACGTGCAATGGTTTAGGCGAGGAGTTTTATATTATTCCGCTTGATTCTCCATCAATACGAGAGCATCGATTCGACGACAATTTTTATGAGCATCAGCATATTCCCTTACCACTCGCAACTCTTGCAGAACTTGATGATTTGGACGAAAATATGAGAAAAAATTATCTTGCATTCGTTGAATGGTTAAAGGTAATTCGAAATAAATGATATTTATTATTAAATGGCATTCTCCAAGGGACACCAGTGTGTTATAATAGAGACAACACATTTTTAATGAAAACTGAATAGAAATTGGACAAAAACGTTTGTCCCTATTATATCACACTCGTTTGGTGTGTTACAAAAGGGACAACTTTTTCATATATTTTCCTTGTTTTCCTGATTATGCGGCCTTTGGAACGGTATTTTCTGCCGCATTTAACATATTCTCTATGAATATGCCGTAACCTTCCGTAGGGTTGGCTACCATCACATGTGTTACTGCCCCAACAAGCTTTCCATCCTGTATAATCGGGCTTCCCGACATGCCTCGAACAATTCCTCCGGTAAGAGTTATAAGTGTCGGGTCTGTAACCTTTATTTTGAAAGATTTCGAAGTATTTGAATTTAGATTGATTTCTGTTATTTCTATTTTATATCTTGTGGTCTTGCCGCTTTTAACCGTCGAAATTATTTCTGCTTCTCCAATCTTAAGAGTACTTTTATTTCCCACGGGTATAGGTATTCTATCCTTTAAGTCATAGTTTTCAAATTGACCGAAAACTCCGCATTCGCTGTTTTTGTATATTGCTCCGTACGTTTTTCTGTTTAGTATTCCGGACAATTCACCGGGACGTCCTGCCTCGCCACGTGCGATGCCTCCGAGAATTACACCGCAAACCTCTCCGTCTTTCATTTCTGCCAAATTCCCACTTTCTTGCTCGCAAACACCGTGTCCAAGTCCACCGAAAACAAGGGTTTCTGGTTCAATAAACGTCACAGTGCCAATCCCCGAAGAAGCGCTTCTGAGTGACACGCCCAGGCGGTACTCGCCATCTTCAAGCTTTGGGGTAACTGTTAATGTCATTTTTTCATTAGCTCTTAAAATTTCAATTTTTATCGGCTCACCTCTGCAGTCCTTTAATATAGCTGTAACGTCGCTTGAGGAATTTATCTTTATTCCTGAAACGGATATTATTTTATCCCCTCTTTTTAGAGGAGAGCTTTCTTTTGCATTGTTTACCGTAGGGTATTCTTCATTAATTCTTACACCGAAAACTTCACCGCCCGGTATGAGATATAGCTGCTCATCTTTTCGTTTGCCAAAAAGAAGCTCGTATATTCTTGAAGAAATCTTTGTATCTTTATTTATTTTTGCATTTGATTCTTCTAAGTTTTCTTGAGAAGCAAAGCTTTGTGTGTAACTGGCTTCACATTTTCCTATGGAGAAAAAAGAAAAAATGCATGCAAAAAGCAAAACAGCAGATACTGCTTTCTGTTTTTTTGGACTCATCGTTATTGTACCTTTCATTAAATGCTATAAGTACTTTTTCACCGTCAGTTGTTATATATGAATAACAATTTTTAGAAGCAAACCCTAAAAAAACGAGGCGCTTTTATAAAGCACCTCGTCATATTTTAATAAGCTATACGGGTCAACAACATTAAATTGTTATAGAAAGATACAGGGACGTGTTAATTTTTGTCAAAATTGAAAATTAATCCATCGAGATTTCAGCTCTGTTAAGATTATTCAAATAATCATTTTTTTCAGCCGAATTCGCAAGAGAATCTGTTGTGCCGTCTATTATTTTGCCAATTTCATTGTCGATGTATACTCTAACAATGTCATCATAACAGTTCTCATAGTATTCTTCACTTTTGATAGTGCGGTATATAACTATGTAACCGTCCTCATATCCTGTGGAAATTTCATACACGGGTCCGGTCTCAAATGCAGATAAGGTAAATGCTGCGTCTATGACATCTCTGTAATATCGACGCTCTAGATTATTGGTTGCTATAAGCTCTCCGTTTAGAATATCGGTTGCTCCTGATGTTGTCCGGTTGATTATATATATAGCAACCTCGCGCTCGCTGTTAAGCTTTGAAATCTCATCTCTGAACTGCTGCGCTTTTTGCTTAGTATATATTTCAGAGGAAAAAAATCCACGGATAACTCTTACACATTCATTGCTATCATAAAATTTACGAATGTCCTCTTCAGTGTACTTTATTTCACCTGCAACCGCATTTTCAAGATGCTCCTCTGAGTCGAGGTTTCCTGCATAGTAAAGTTGTATTTTTTCTAATGCTATGGAATATCTGTAAAGCAGGTCCTGTACGGAATAATTTAGATTCATTTCGCGAAGAGATTCAAGATATTTATCATAATCTCCGTCAAATCCTTTGATTTCAGTAGAATTAATCACTCCCCCCTCAACACTGGCTTTTATATAATCTTTAACAATATTGTCAATTTCGTCTGAGTATAGGTCAATTCCAATTTTTTTTGCAATATGGAAAACCGAATAAATTTCCGATACTCGCTCAGTTATCAGAGCATCTATTTTTTCAATATATTCTTCCTTCTTGTCACCCGTCCAAACTGTGCTGTCTCCACCGTCTACATCATTCTTAAGGTTAAGAAAAAGAGCGCGGTAAAGCTCATATTTTACCTCGTAGGTGTTCTCTTCACAGAAAAGAGTCATAACAGTGGTCTTTTCTTCCGCAGTGCTTTCCACCGGCTCATAGTTATCTGAGCAGGAAACAAGTGAAGCAAAAAGCAAAATTACTGTAAAAATCAAACAGATTTTTTTCATTTTCACATAACCTTTCTTCATTTAACATCAATAATTATACCAAGAAAATATGAAGAAATCAACAATTAAAGCAAGGAATAAGTAAAATTAACAAAAATATTTGCATTCTCAATAAAATTGTGATAAAATCTATTTAGAGTATACAGTGTGTAAAATAGCTAAATCAAAGAGAGGTCTATATTATGCAAGAACTTTACAATGTACAGCTTTCAAAGGTCATAGATGAGTTTAATCTCGAAACCATATATCTGCCGGACGTTCCCGAAAACATTCTAGTGTCCTCGGCAAGAGTAAACAGACCCGGACTTCAAATGGTCGGATTTTACGACCACTATGAGCAGGCACGCTTGCAAATAATCGGCAAGGTTGAGCATCTTTTTATGGCACAGCTTGCGCATGAGGAGCGTTCCAGACGTCTTGAGGATTTCTTTCGTTCCTCTCCTGTAGGCGTAATAGTTACCTCTTCTATAGAAATCTCAACAGAAATGGTAGAAATCGCTGAAAAGTACAAGGTTCCGCTTATGAGAACAAGCCAGCGCACGTCCGAATTCATGGCAGCGCTTATCGCGTACCTAAACGTTCAGCTCGGACCACGCATCACGCGTCACGGAGTTTTGGTCGAGGTATATGGAGAGGGAATTTTGCTCCTTGGGGATTCCGGTATAGGTAAGAGTGAAACCGCCATAGAGCTCGTTAAACGCGGACACCGTCTTATAGCAGATGACGCCGTTGAAATCAAAAAGGTATCCGCAACTACTCTTGTGGGAAAAGCTCCGGATATAATCAGACACTATGTGGAGCTCAGAGGAGTAGGTATCGTTGACGTAAGACGCCTTTTTGGTATGGGCTCGGTTAAAGAAACCGAAAAAATCGACCTTGTGATAAATCTTGAAAATTGGGAACAGGGCAAGATGTATGACCGCCTCGGACTTGAATCAACTACTGAGGAAATCCTTGGAATTAAGGTACCCTGCATAGTATTGCCGGTATGCCCGGGAAGAAATCTTTCAGTTGTAATAGAGGTCGCGGCAATGAATAATCGCCAGAAAAAGATGGGATATAACACGGCTGAGGAATTCAACAAGCGACTTATGGAATCAATGGGACTTTCTTGATAAAATATTAAAAAACAAAGAAAGACACCGTTAAGGAACTCTGAAAATATAATAATTCACGTTTTATGCGCAAATACTTTGTATCTTGTAATAACAGAAGAACGGTCTGCAATTTTTTGCCGACCGTTCTTTTTTTTGACTTTATTTAGTGTTTTATCATAAATTATAGTGCTTATTCATATTAATTAGGTAAGAAAGAGTAAAGGGAAAAAATTCTCTTTCGATTTGATAATATATGCGCCGAGTGGGCGGAAAGGATTTTATATGAATAAGCTTATACAAAAGGAATGCGAAAGCACTGTGGAATATATGCTCCCTGACTACATGGGGGATGTAAAAAGAATTTTGTCCGCAAATGCAACTGTTATACCATCCGGAAAATTTGTAAATGATACGGAGGCGGAGTTTTCGGGTATTGTATCTTATGACGTTTTGTATGCAGATGCAGACGGAAAAATTACGAAGCTGAACGCTACATCGGATTACGATGTTTTAATACCTATTGATGAAGATTACATGGATTCTCTTTCAGAGCCCAAAATTTCAAATCTTTCGATACGATTGACAGGACCGAGAAAGCTTGTTGCAAAATCAATAGTTGCGGCAAATGTGAGAGTGTGTAATAATGAAAGCGTAATCTGTGGCGGAACGGCATTTTCGGAGGGTAGAGAGCCGGAGGTTGCTCGTGTAACGGTTAAGAATGAAAAAATGCTCTTTGGTGTGAGCGGAGAAAGAGAGTATGCCGAAGAGGCACAAAAGGTTGTTGCTGCCTCTCGTGAAGATATCGAAATATTAAGCACGTCGGGTACTGTTCGAATTAGCGAAAGTTCAGCAGTAGACGGTGGTGTAAATGTCAAAGGGGAACTCGTGATTACATCAATCATTCGTACTGACGAAAACTCTGTGTTTGCTATTAAGAAGAATATCCCATTCGACGAAACCATAACCGTCGAGGGCGCAAATCCGAACATGCAAGCAATGGCTGATGCTTATCTATCATCTGTGAGCGCGGATGTCGTTGAGAACATGGATTCATATGCAGTTACGGTAAGTGCAATAGCAGAATATTACTCAATTATTTCGCAGAACGAGGAAATAGAGGTAATTTCTGACGCATATCTTAAGGAAAGGGACAGTGAAGTAGTATATCAAGATTATTCTTATTCAGAGCTGCTTTGTATGTCAAATGCAGTTGCGAGCTTTTGCTCAGATTTTAAACGTTCCGACTTAGGATGTGAAAATATAAAGGAAATAATTTCTATTGCATGCGACATGCGGTCGCTTGACAAGAAAATAGTTGCAGATAAAATCAAAATTTCGGGTGAAGCAGTGTTTACAGGGGTGGCGTGTGAAGCAAATGATGATTTTAACATTTCATGCTATCCGCTAAAGATGTCTACGCCTTTTGAAATAAATGTAAACTGTGGTTGTCAAATTCCCGAAAATTCGACGCTTGAATGCAATGTTTCGGTTGTTGATGTTAATTGCACGGTGGATAGTGAAAAAATAAACGTGGTGTGCGAGTTGAAGCTCTCATACCGTATACTTCTGCCGCATTGCATACGTCGTGCTGTGAGTTGTAATGCTGTTGGAGAAAACAGCTATTCTAATCAAAAGAGCAGAATTGTTGTTTATACTCCGGATAATGATGAAACACTCTTTGAAATCGCTAAAAAATTTCACACGTCCCCGGCTAAAATAGCTAAAGACAACAAGCTTTCAGAGGCGGCACTTGCATCTCCTTCTTCTCAAATTTCTTTGAAGGGCGTAGGTAAATTAATAATAAGATAATTAAATCATGCAATAAGATAAAGGCGGGAGCGTTTGCATTTAGGTAAAGTCAATAAAAATATGGGGTACTGTGTCCACAGTACCCCACTTTGACAATAAGTGAATTTTCAAAAATTCAGGTTTAAAGTGTATTTTCCTTTTTTATATTAGCTTTGCTCAAGCCAGTTTTTACCACAGGTTACGTCGACAGTAAGTGGGACGGATATTTTTACGGCATTCTCCATTTCTTTGCGTATAATTTCTGCGCAAATATCCTTGTCCTTTTCGAGCACCTCGACCACAAGCTCGTCATGAACTTGCATAACAATTTTCGCATCTATACCCGATTTTTTGATAGCGGTGTGAGCATTTATCATAGCGAGTTTTATAATGTCTGCAGCAGCACCCTGTATTGGTGCGTTCATGGCAACTCTTTTTCCGAATGCCTTAAGATTTGCATTTTGCATATTTAGCTCCGGAATATATCTCCTGCGTCCCATCGGGGTAAGCGTGTAACCTTTTTCTTTTGCTTCATTTACTACATTTTCAAGATAAAGGTCTATTTTAGGGTAGTTGTAAAGATAATTTTTGATGTATTGAGCGGCTGCCGCATTGCTAACGCCTATATCCTTTGCAAGAGAGTATGCGCCTATTCCGTAGACTATTCCGAAGTTTACGGCCTTTGCACGCTTTCTCATATCATCGGTAACATCTTCCTCCGGCACGGAGAATACTGCGGCTGCGGTTTTTCTGTGAATGTCTTTGTTTTCTCTGAATGATTCCTTCATGTTGTAGTCGTCTGCAATATGAGCGAGTAGGCGAAGCTCTATTTGCGAATAGTCAGCATCCACAAGAACATAACCGTCGTCCGCTACGAAATATTTGCGCATCTGGCGCCCCATTTTTGTTTTTATCGGAATGTTTTGCAGATTTGGGTCTGTGCTTGAAAGACGTCCCGTCGCTGTAAGGGCTTGCTTGAAATCGGTGTGTATACGCGATTTTTCATCCGCTACAGTCGGCAACGCGGCAGCATACGTGTTTATAAGCTTTGTTACCTGTCTGTATTCAAGAATATCGTCTATAATAGGAGAATACGGGCGCAGACTCTCGAGAGTTTCAGCATCGGTTGAATAACCGCTCTTCGTCTTTTTTTTCTTGTAAGGAAGACCCAGTGTCACAAAAAGAAGCTCGCCAAGCTGCTTCGGAGAGTTAATATTGAACTCTCCACCGGCTTGCACATATATCCTTTCGGTCAAATCGTGGGCAAGCTCGCTAAGCGCAATTTCGTACTCTTTTATGCCGTGCGTGTCAATTTTAAAGCCGTTTTTCTCAATTTCGGCAAGTACATTTACAAGAGGTATTTCGATTTCGTTAAGTACCTTTGTAAGCCCGTCATCTTCAATTTTTTTGTACATTTCGCCCTCAAGCTCATACATAAGCTTAGGACAAGGTACTCCCTCTGCGACACTCTTTCCCGTAAACATTGAGCAAAGGGAAGGAATACCGGCATTTCCGCTGCCCGGATTCAAAACGTAAGCATAGAGCATGAGGTCTAAAAATCTGGTGCTTTCCTTGACGGTGATGCCGAGTGAATCAAAATAGTGCCAGAGCGATTTAGCATCATAGCAAATAATTTCGCGTCCGTCTATGATATTCGCAAACTGTTCGTTTATATTCTTGAATAAAAGGGAAGAACCCTCACCCGTGTAAATGTAAATGCCGTCAGTCCCTTTGTAAAGAGATATCTTTTTTGCCTTAATTTGAGGCACGGTATCTTGGTTTACCTCTAAAAAACATTCGTTTTCGGTGCACAAAACCTCGGCGTTGTCATCTTCTGCTTTTTGAAGTCCAAATTTGACTATAAATGAGTTTAATTCAAGCTCAGTGAACTTCTTGTAAAGCCCCGATTTATCAGGACCCTTGTATGCAAGCTCTTCGAGTGAACAACCGATAGGTGCGTCCGTGACTATTTTAGCAAGCTTTTTTGAAAGATAAGCGTTTTCCTTATCGCACAAAAGCTTCTCTCTGACTCCTTTCGCTATACGCTTGTCGTCGATAAATTCATATATTCCGTCAAGTGAGCCAAAATTCTGAATAAGAGCTGCAGCAGTCTTTTCGCCTATTCCTTTGACACCGGGTATGTTGTCGGAGGAATCTCCCATAAGAGCTTTCATATCTACGAACTGTTCGGGTTCAATTCCGTATTTGTTAAAAAACTCGTCACGCCCCATATTTAAAGTGTCGTGGTTTGTGGCAAGCAGAACGGAAATGTTATCTCCGATAAGCTGTAAAAGGTCTCTGTCACCGGTAAGTATATATCCGTGTGTGTTTTTAGTGAGATTCGCAAAGGAGGCAACTGTCCCCTGAATATCATCTGCCTCGTAACCGGGCAGCTCTAATACGCGTATGCCCATAAGGCGTAAGCACTGCTTTGCATCATCAAACTGCGAAAGCAAGTCATCGGGTGTCGTATGCCTACCTTCTTTGTAGTGCTCATACATTTCATGACGGAACGTGGGAGCTTTGAGGTCAAAGGCAACAGCGGCAAAATCCGGTTTTATTGCGTCAAGTTGCTTTGATATGATGTTTATCATTCCGAAAATAGCATTGGTATTCTTTCCGCTCTTGGTGGTAAGCGGACGAACCCCGTAAAATGCTCTGTTTATTATACTGTTACCGTCAATCACGAGTATTTTTTTCATAATAAATCAGCCTTCTTTATAAAGTAGATTGTATAAGACTGCGTCTTAATTTTCAGTTTCTTCTCTGTTTGGTTCTGAATTTTCGTACAGGCCTTCTATTTGGATTTGATTTTCCTGCGGCTCGTACGGAATGCTTGACTCGGCTTCCGGTTCTTCTACTATTTCTTTTTGAGCGTTTAGTTCAAGCTCTCTGCTGTTTGCAAAAGAAATCATTTGAGTAGCGGTTGGAGATGGGGATAGGCGTGTAAGCTTTCCTGTGAGGAGTAAACGAGAAGTTATGAAAATGAAGAGTGAAAATGTCAGGGCGGTTTCATAGAGACTATTTGATATCACAGCGCTTTTTACAAAATAATAAATTAAAGATGGTATAGATGAGTAAGCTGTAAGCGCAGAAGCGATAAAACCAAATGATACGTAAAGTCCCCATTTTTCTCGTCCGAGTGAAATTCGTATTTCATAAAGGAAAAATATTGATGCGGCAAGGTATGCCATTTGGTCAACAACTTTATTGGGTGCGTTTAACGGTAAATTAGAGCTTAAGTAAAGGTAAGAAGAGTAAAGAGCGAGAAATATTACGGTGCATAAGCCGAAATTTGCGCGCCTTGTGCTTGAATGCTTTTCGTCCGTTGCGGTAAAAAAGAAGTGAAAAATGCTCAGTGCCGATAGGATGATGAGCGCACACAGGATTATTATAACATACAGATTTGGCGTTTGTGTCGGTATTATTGATGCTCCATATTCATCAATGCCACTTAGCATTTCCCTAAGATTAGACAAGAGAAATCCAAGCATGAATAGTAAGGAAACTGATACCGCGCCGGTTGGAATATAGGTTTCGGGTGAGGTAAAATCAGGTATAAGCTTTGATTTGCTGCTTGGGGTTGCTAAAAATGAAAGAGAAAAGAAGCAAATAGCAATTATCATGCAATCTGCCGCCGTAATAAGCCCTTTCATGTCAAAATGTCCGCTCACAGCATTATATTGGGTGAAAATCGCGACGGTACGAAAAATTACCGAGACGATGGTGGTGACGATAAATATCGGCAGGTAGATTCCGAAAAACTTAAGATTTTTCTTCATGGTAAAATCCTTCAAAAATTATTAATATAGAAATTAACATAGAAATATCAATGTAAATATTGTACTACATAATTGTTAACAAAATGTATACAAATCAAAAAAGGAAGAGAAAAAAATTGTTTTACAGTTCGAAACAGAAAAACCATTTAGCAATATTGCACAAAAAACATCACAAAATTTCATGAATTTTTTTCTTTTTTTGTTGGAAGTTTTTTTCTAAAACTATTGATTTTTTACGTCTTATAATGTATAATATAAAAGCTTGATATGCGATGAAGCGGGAGGTGGCTGCCCTATGAGGCAGGGAATTTCCGTGGAGTATGTCCGATATTTAACCGGGCGAACCAAGAGTATTGCCTAAATAGGCAAGTTGTGTTCATTGTCGGTTCCGTTAGCCGCTGCGGATGGCTATCTGAACTGATTTTGTTGGGGTGTTTTTGAAACGCCCGGCACAATGTGAAACCTCGTCGCCCTTCTTAAAACGGATCGAGCGATTCGAAAATTCGTAAAAGGAGGACACCCAAATGGCACAGGGAAAAATCAGAGTAAGACTCAAGAGCTATGATTCCACAATCATTGATGCCGCAGCACAGAAGATTGTAGAAGTAGTTAAGAGAAACGGAAGCA
>JAZSJG010000041.1:0-9587 GCA_045534215.1 Eubacteriales bacterium | reverse complement strand
CTTTTTTTATACTGTGGCATATTTGTACTTTGGCACCAGTTTGTCTGCTATCATAGCAATAAATTCGCTGTTTGTGGGCTTGCCTCTTGAATTTTGAATGGTATAACCGAAATAGGAATTGAGAGTGTCTACGTCCCCTCTGTCCCAGGCAACCTCTATAGCATGACGTATGGCTCTTTCAACGCGCGAGGTAGTGGTTTGATATTTTTTTGCAACCGTAGGATATAGCACCTTTGTGACGGAATTTATAATGTCGCTGTCGTCTATGGTCATGAGAATTGCCGAACGCAAATACTGATATCCCTTTATATGCGCAGGCACACCAATCTGATGTATAATTTTTGTAACCTGTGCTTCAAGGTCGGGGGAAGCTGAAAGCTCAACTGATTTTTTATTTGCGGTATCTCTTGATTTGAAAAGAGCTTCAAGATGGAAAACGAGCGTGGAAAAATCAAATGGCTTAGGTATGCAAAGGTCTGCACCTGCCTCGCTTGCCTCAATTAAAATTGACTGCTTGTTTATAGGTGACATAAGAATAAATAACGGTTTTTGAGCTAAATTAAGCTTGCTTGCAGAGCGAATAATGCCTATTCCGTCTATTTTAGAAATCCATAGGTCTACGATTACGGCATCGTAATTATTCTTTGAAATCATATCAAGAGCGCTCTCTCCGTCAGATGCCTCATCGCATCTTCTTTTTCCTTGAGAGCGTAATTTTTCGATAAGCTTCGCTCTTTCTTCTGAATTTTCTTGGCAAATTAGAAATTTTGTGTTGTTTTCCATCTTTTTTTCTCCTTGTTTTTTTGAAATTGGTAAAATTTGGTAATTTTTGGAAGTAAAAACATTTTACCACAGAAGCAAATGGAAAATCAAGGGTAAAACTGATGAAAAAATGTACAAAGTTAGACATCATTAAATGGTAAAATTTACCAATTAAAAGCAGAATTCACGATTTTAATTCAAGAAGAGCGAGAATACGACTTAATAGGACAAGTTAAATTTGTGCTTTGTTCAAGACTTGTGACTACAACTTTTTTTGCAAGCAGCGTTCTTTTTTTCAAATGGATGAGCAAGATTGTTATTTTCCTTTAAGTGATTTATTACGGTTAGAAAATTGCCACATATTGATGAAATAACGTTTTTTACAGTAAAATTCTACATAGAAATAGTAAAATATAGATAAGAAATATTATTTTAGGTATTGCAAAGATATAATCTTTGTGATATAATGTATTCGTGAGAAGTTGGACTTTTTTAAGTTAAGCTTCATAATTATGATATAGGTTATTATTAAAAAGAGGAGATATACAATGAACGCAAATGTAACAAAAAACCAACACGTCAATAAGTGGATTAGTGAAATGGCAGATCTCGTTAAGCCCTCCGAAATTATACTTATAGACGGTTCTGTTGAACAAACAGAGGCACTTAGAAAAGAAGCTGTCAGCAGCGGTGAAATGATTAAGCTTAATGAAGAAAAGTATCCTAACTGCTATCTTCACAGAACTGCAATTAACGACGTTGCCCGTGTTGAAGACAGAACATTTATTTGCACTTCTAAGAAAGAAGATGCAGGTAATATCAATAACTGGATGGACCCCCAGGAATGCTACGCAAAGCTTACAAAGCTTTATGAGGGATCTTATAAGAATAAGCCCATGTACGTAATTCCTTATTCTATGTCTGTTGTTGGTTCTGATTTCGCAAAGTACGGCATTGAGCTTACAGATTCTATTTACGTTGTTCTTAATATGATTATAATGACAAGAGTAGGTCTTAACGTTCTTGATGCACTTGGTGATAGCCCTGATTTCATTAAGGGTCTTCACGCTCGCGCTGATATCGATGCAGAGAAAAGATATATCTGTCATTTCCCAGAGGACAATACAATTTGGTCTGTTAACTCCGGTTACGGCGGAAACGTTCTTCTCGGTAAGAAGTGCTTCGCTCTTCGTATTGCATCTTATCTTGGACGCAAAGAGGGCTGGATGGCTGAGCATATGCTCATTCTTGGCGTTGAATCTCCTGACGGAGAGGTTAAGTATATCAGTGCTGCTTTCCCATCAGCATGCGGTAAAACCAACCTCGCAATGCTTATTCCTCCGGAAATTTATGCAAAGAAGGGGTATAAGGTATGGTGCGTAGGTGACGATATTGCTTGGCTTCGTGTTGGACAGGACGGCAGACTTTGGGCGGTTAACCCTGAGAACGGCTTCTTTGGAGTTGCTCCGGGAACTAATGAGAAATCTAACCCCAATGCTCTTCACACGGCAATGCGCGACTGTATATTTACAAACGTTTGTCATAATCTTGATGATAATACTATCTGGTGGGAAGGTCTTGACAACAATCCTCCTAAAAATGCTCTTAACTGGAAGGGTGAAAAGTGGGATTATACCAAGTATGACAAGGCAGATAAGGTTAACACATCCGGCGCACACCCCAACTCAAGATTTACCGCTATGGCAGCTAACTGCCCCTGCATTTCAGATAAATTCAATGACCCCGCAGGCGTTCCGATTTCCGCGATTGTATTCGGTGGACGCCGTGCAAAGACAGCTCCTCTTGTTTATCAGTCAAAGAACTGGCAGCACGGTACTTTTGTCGGCTCTATCATGGCTTCGGAAACAACAGCGGCAGCGGCTGGCGCAGTAGGTGTTGTTCGTAGAGACCCCATGGCTATGCGTCCTTTCGTTGGTTATGATATGGGCGATTATTGGGCTCATTGGCTCAATATGGGTAAGGCAATTAAGAATCCTCCCAAAATCTTCCACGTTAACTGGTTTAGAACAGATGATGAGGGACACTTCATATGGCCCGGATTCGGTGACAATATGCGTGTGCTTATGTGGATTCTTGCACGTTGTGAGAATAAGGTAAGTGCAGTTGAAACACCTATTGGATACGTTCCCAACGTTGAGGATATCAACATTGAAGGTCTTGATATTGATAAGGCAACTATTGCCGAGCTTCTTTCCGTTGATAAGGAGCTTTGGCTTGAGGATTGCAAGGGAATCAGAGAGTTCTACGCTCAGGTAGGACAGAGAGTTCCCGAAGAGCTTTATGACGAGCTCAAAGCACTTGAAGATAGACTGTCTAAATAATCGTTTCATTTAAGAAAGGTTTAATTCAGATGAAAAAGATTCTTTCCGTAATTTTAATGCTTTTACTAGCTTTTTCACTTGTTGCTTGCGGTGAGAGCTGCAATGATAATACACCAAGTGATGAAGATGGAGATGTCGATTTTCCGTTGGTTGAATATCAGCCAAAGTAAATGACGGCACATTAACTTGAAATTATAGGACAGCCAAAAGCGGCGGTGTACCATAGTGGTGTGCCGTCGCTTTTGGCATTTTTAGTACCTTTTATGCAAATATAGGGATTAAGATTATGAAAAAAGTGGTTATAACTGCGGATATTATACCTTGTAACAGCTTTGTCTTGAAATATGGAATTAGTGAGATTTGTGGATTGTCTATTATGCTTTTTGATTGCAAGAATACCGAAAGACCCGAGAAAGATATGCCAAAAGATGTTAAAATAAGTGATTTATTATATTCAAGCGCACTGCTATTGGCAAGATAAAGTGAAGAATTTCCTACTTCTAAAAAAGAAATTATTAACGAGTATAAAATATTTGATTTAACAATCAATCCTATTACACCCGAAAAAACCGAGAAAATTACTACATAAGAGCAGACGGTAAGTGTATTTTCGGTAGCTTTTTTTATAGAAAGAGAAAAATCCAATGATATATTTTGAGCTTTATTCTTATTGTGATTGTGTGTTGCTTTTTTTCCCATACTGAGAATAATACCGGATATTATTGCGGCAAAAACCATTGAAAAATAAAGAATTACACCGTCAAGCACACTTCTTCGCATTCCCGCGCCAACACCGCTTATAACAAATGCGGGGCTTGTATTATTGGCAAAGCCGATAAGTCGTTCATACTCTTCCTTTGATATTCTTTGATTAACGTACAAATCCTTTGATACCTTGACTCCGATAGGGAATCCGCAAATAATACCACATAAAAATGCAAAAAAAGCAGCTCCATTTATTTTGAAAATTCTTTCAAATACTTTTCCTATAATTTTGAAATCAAGAGTGCTTACGTATGAGTAGAAAAAATCCGTTATAATCATGAATGGAAATACCGAGCCGATAATATTTGTAAAGCAGAGTGTAAGTCCGCTTTTTACGTATTCGCTGATTTCATCCGAAAGCGCTCCGGAAATGTAAAACATTAAAATGAATACGGAAAGGAGTATAATTGTATTTTTGATTTCAAAAAAAGAAGAATTTTTAATTCGACAGGGCATTTTGAAAACCTTCCCTCAGTAATTTTATCCGCGCCTTTGCCATACAGTTTAGTATTATAAGATTTATGAGAGGCGAGAGGGTAAAATGCAAAGAAAATCGAAAAAGCCGAAAGAAAATAGAGAAGTTAAGAGGACTACCTCAAATTTTCATGTTGAAATGGATAAAATTTTAGGAGGAATCTCGCTGTCTGTTTGCGGTGTAAAAAATATATTAAATTTCACGTCGGAGGAAGTAGTATTAAAACTAGATACAGGGAAAATTAAGGTGTCGGGATTTTCACTTGATTTAATAATATATGAAAATAAAACGGTTGAAGTTGTTGGAAAGATTTTGAGGGTGGAGCTTTTATGATAAGAATAGATTACCTTTTGTTTGGATATCGAAAGCTGACAGTTGAAGAAAAAGACGTCTCGCGGGCTGCAACATTACTTCTTAAGGCAGGTGTGAATGCGAAATTTGTAAATAACAGTTTTCATTTCAGTGAACGGAAAAGAAAAGAAATTCTCAATTTACTGCGTACCCGTGTTGAATTTTGCGAGTCAGAGTTGCTTGGATTTGGTGGTTTTTTACATAAACACAGGCATAAATACGGTGTTTTTATTTCTTTAATTATTTTTTGTGTGACTCTCGGAGTTTGTTCTAATGTTGTGTGGGATGTAAGAGTTGAGGGGGCATCGGAGAATAATGTGCCGGAAATTTTATCAGAATTAAAAAGTGCAGGACTTGGAACGGGTGACATTTGGTCTAAAATCAATAAAAATGAAGTTGAAAACAAATTTTTGTCAATTTCTGAAAATGCGGCTTGGGTAAACATAAACAGAAGAGGTACGGTCGCATACGTGAAGGTAATAGATAAAATTTCGTACGAGGAAGAAAAAAAGCCGACCGGGTATGCAAACATAGTAGCAACTTCTGATGCAATAATTGAGGAAATAACAGTAACAAAAGGGGTTGCAGCGGTTAAAAAGGGTGACAGTGTGAAAAAAGGGGATATTCTTATTTCAGGAATTTTGCCCGGCGATTTTTGTTATGCTGAGGGAAGTATTGTTGGAAGAGTTTTTGAAAAAATTGAGGTTGCAGCTCCTCTTAAAACGACAAAAAAGGTTGTTTCGGATAAAAAACTTTATACTTCTGCGCTTACTTTTTTTGATTTTGAAATAAATATTTATAAATACGGTGGAAAAATGCCATCGGAATATGATATAATAACAGAAGAGAAGGAGTTTTCGCTTTTTGGTAAGCGATTACCCATTAAGCGCACCAAGACCTATTTTACGCCTACCTTCACAGAGCAGCATTCCCTCACACAGCAGGAAGCGGTGCTTTTTGCCAAGGAAAAGATGACAAAAGAACTTGAGAGAACCTTAAACAATTCCACACTTTTGCGAATTAAAACAGAGGGGGAATTTATTGACGGCGTGTATTATATGCGCGCAAACATCACCTGCTCGCGTCAGATTGGAGAAGCAAAAACGTTTAATTACGAAAGCAATTAAAGGATGAAAATATGAGTGAAAAAATAATAATGACGAAGTCAAATGAATCTACATCCGCAATATTCGGTGTTTTTGATTCTAACGTGCGAATAATCGAATCCGAATTCGACGTACGAATTTCAAACAGAAACAAGGATACCGAGGACGGTGATGCAATCCTTGTAAGCGGAGATAAGCCAAATGTTGATATGGCAGTCAAGGTTCTTGAATACCTTAAGCGTATGGCAGGTGACGGAGAGCTTATAGGTCAGCAAAGCGTTGAGTACGTAATTGGGCTCGTTAAGGACTCTCTTCTTGAGGTTGAAGAGGAGTTTGGGGATGTAATTTGTATAACAAATCGCGGAAAGCCGATTAAGGCGAAGACTCTCGGACAGAAAAAATATGTAAAGACAATTAAGGATAACACAGTAGTATTAGGCCTCGGTCCTGCAGGTACGGGTAAAACCTTCCTTGCTGTCGCTATGGCAACCGAAGCTCTCAGAAACAAGCAGGTTTCGCGTATAATTTTGACGCGTCCTGCGGTAGAGGCAGGAGAACGGCTCGGTTTTCTCCCGGGAGATTTACAGAGTAAAATCGACCCGTATCTGAGACCTCTTTACGATGCCTTATTTGAAATGCTCGGCTCGGAAAATTATCAGAGGCATATAGAACGAGGAACAATAGAAATTGCTCCCCTTGCTTATATGAGAGGAAGAACACTTGACGATTCCTTTATTATACTTGATGAGGCACAGAATACGACACCTGAGCAAATGAAAATGTTTTTAACCCGACTTGGATATAACTCTAAGGCAGTTGTAACAGGCGACCTTTCACAAACAGACCTGCCTTTCGGTAAAAAAAGCGGACTTTCGATTGCCGCAAGAATACTCAAAAACATTGAAGGAATAGGAATTTTTGAATTTTCGGAAAGAGATGTTGTGCGTCACAGTCTCGTCAGAAAAATCATAAGCGCCTACGATAAATATGAAAGGGAGGCGGCGGGAAAGAAGTTTCACGCAAGAACCGATAAAAAAGAGGATGTAAAGATATGAAAAAACATGAGCTTTTCTTAAAATTTTCAGCAACAGATAAATTTTCGGACGTTGATTACTACTTGAAGCTTGTAGTTCGCAGAGCGGTTTATGAAACACTCAAATTTGAAAAATTTCCGTTTGATGCCGAGGTGTCCGTTACATTTTGCGACAACAAGCATATACGTGATTTAAACCGCAAATTCAGGGACAAGGACTCTCATACCGACGTGCTTTCATTTCCGATGTATGAAGGAGGAGATTTCGACATATCCGAATGTATAAGCGGCGCTGTACTTGGAGATATCGTTATTTCGGTAGAACGCGCAAAAGAACAGGCAAAGGAGATAGGGCACGCTTTTTTTGAGGAAGTAGCTTTTCTCGCCGTTCATTCCACTCTGCATCTTCTCGGATACGACCATGAACGCTCAAAGGATGAGGACGAGCTTCAATGCCAAAAGCAGAAAAAAATAATGGAACTTATTGAATTTTGAGGAAATTGAAATGAAAAAGACTGCATTTATAGCAATAGTAGGAAGACCAAACGTAGGAAAATCTACCCTTCTTAATGCAATACTCGGTGAAAAGGTTGCGATTGTTTCCAAAAAACCGCAAACAACAAGAAACAGAATTACAGGTATACATACCAGCGGCGAAAATCAATTTGTTTTTCTTGATACTCCCGGAATCCACAAGCCAAGAACGCGCCTTGGTGATTTCATGGTTAAGACTACGTCTGAAACTCTTGGGGGCGTTGACGGAGCAATACTTGTGGTTGAAGCAAGAGAAGAGGTTGGAGATATAGAAAGACAGGTTTTATCCCGCCTGAAAGCAGATGAAATTCCCGCAATACTCGTTATAAATAAAGTGGATACCGTACAGGCAGCCAATATAGCCAAAACTATAGCTGCTTATGCAAGTGAATTTGATTTTGATGCGGTTGTGCCGATTTGTGCTAAGAACGGTAAAGGCGTTGAAACTGTCGTAGAAGAATGCCAGAGCTTTTTGTATGAGAGCGAATGGATGTTCTCTGAGGATATAGTTACAGACCAGCCGGAGCGTCAGATAGCAGCAGAAATTATCAGAGAAAAGCTTTTGAGGACACTTGATGAGGAGATACCTCACGGAACAGCGGTAGCAATAGAAGAGTGGAAAGAGAAGCGTGGCGTCGTATCCATAAGAGCGGAAATATATTGTGAAAAAGCATCTCACAAGGGAATAATAATCGGCAAAAAAGCGGCAACGATTAAAAAAATTGGCATATATGCCCGTGAAGATATTGAAAAAATGCTTGATACCAAGGTTTTTCTTGATTTATACGTCAGAGTCAAGGAAAATTGGCGTGACAGCGACTTTAACATTTCTAATTTCGGCTACCGAAAGGAAGACTCATGACAACCGTAGAGGTAAAAGGTCTTGTAATCAGAACTGTTGATATAAAAGAGTCAGACCGTCTTATAACAATTTTTACGCGCGAAATGGGCTCGGTGAGCGCACTCGCAAGGGGGGCTCGAACTCTTAAAAGCAGAAAAATGGCGGCTACTATGCAATTTTGCTATGCGTCATTCGTCCTTTATAAGCAGGGGGAATATTACCATATAAAAGAAGCAGAGCTTATCGAGAGCTTTTACGGTATACGTAATTCACTTGTCGGTTTAGCACTTGCTTCTTATATAACCGAGGTTCTTTGCGAGGTTTCGGTAGCAGAGGCAGAGGCAGACCTTTTAAGACTAAGTCTTAATTCACTTTATGCAATATCCGAAAACAAATATCCGCTCGATAAAATAAAAGCGGCATTTGAGATTAGAGCAGCATCCATTATTGGATTTATGCCAAGCGTGCTTTCCTGCTCCTGCGGTGAAAAGCTTGGGGACTTTTATTTCGATATAATGGGTGGCAGTATAAAGTGCTATAAATGCAAAAATAAAGAAGCAAAAGAGCAAAGCGATGATGAAAATCCGTACGAGCAAAGAATAATTTATATTCTTTCCGAAGGGGCAAAGATGGCTCTTGGATACTGCATATATTCTCCAGTTGAAAAGATTTTTTCGTTCAACATTTCGAATGAGGATATGGAGCTCTTTTCAAAGGCGGCAGAGGGGTATCTTGTAAACCAGCTTGAACGTACATTTCGGTCGCTTGAATTTTATAAAGAGGTGAAATCCTGATGATTTCAACGTCAAAAACATTAAAAACTCTTGAATTTGATAAAATTTTGGATATGCTTGTCGATTGCTGTATGACAGACGGAGCAAAGGGAAGAGCGAAGACCCTTCTTCCTTCGTCCGATTACGACGAGGTCATGGTCCGTCAGAGAAAAACGGACGATGCAAAGCTTTTGATAAATAATAAAGGATATCCATCCTTTTCTGCGCCCGAAAGCATTATGGGGGCGGCAGAGAGGGCATATAAGGGCGCGATACTCTCACAAAGAGAGCTTCTTGATATTGCATCTTCCTTGCGTTCGGCAAGGAGCGCGCTTGATTATATAAGTACGGATAAGCCGTATGAAACCTCGCTCGATGAGATTTTCCTTCGTCTTATTCCAAACAGGGATTTGGAAGAAAAAATCACCCGTTCTATAATTTCAGAGGATATGATTGCTGATGAAGCAAGTGCTGAGCTTGCGGATATAAGACGAAAAATAAAGGCAACCAACAACAAAATAAAAGATGTTTTGCAAAGCTATATCGGCGGTGTTAGGAATAAATATCTGCAGGATAATCTTGTAACTATGAGAAACGGCAGGTAC
>JAZSJG010000070.1:0-2320 GCA_045534215.1 Eubacteriales bacterium | reverse complement strand
GATATAATTATAAAAAACGGAAATATTTTAGACGGAACAGGCAGCAAATCCTACGTATCGGATATAGCAATAAAAGATGGGAAAATAGTTGAGATTTCATCAGAAATAAACGGTGCGTCCAAAATCATTGATGCTAACGGGCTCACTGTTACTCCGGGATTTATAGATTCTCACGGACACGCCGACGATGATATGATACAATATCCCGAGCAAAAAGAAAAAGTTGAGCAAGGAATTACTCTGACGCTTTCGGGTCAGTGCGGCTCAACTCAAGCCCCATATGCGAAAGACAAACCGATTAATGACACTAAACTATTGAGCGACGGCAAGTCGCACTATGAAGTATATAAGACAATGGGTTCATTTCTCTCCTATGTTTCCGGAATTCCGCAAGGTTCAAACGGAGCTATGTTTGTCGGTCACAGTGGCTTGCGCAGAGCAGTTATGGGAATGGAAAACCGCGAGCCCACAAACGAAGAGCTTGAGAAGATGAAGGAGCTTTTGCGCGAAGGACTGCGCGCCGGTGCTTTTGGTCTTTCGTTTGGCCTTATCTACACCCCGAGTGCATACTCAAAAACAGACGAGCTTATCGCCTTAGCTAAGGTCGCGGCTGAAGAAGGACGTGTTGTTTCTGCGCATATAAGAAATGAGGCAAACAACGTCATAGAAGCTACAAAGGAATTTATAAGTATCATTAAAGCATCGGGAGCAAGAGGAATACACTCTCACTTGAAAGCTATGTTCAAGAAAAATCACGGAAAGGTTCGTGAGGTTATAAAGCTTATAGAAGAGGCAAACAGAGACGGCGCAGACATATACTTTGACGTATACCCATATACCGCTTCAAGCACTACCCTATCGGCACGCTTTGTTCCTAAGGAGCTTCATGCAAACGGTTTGATAGTAGAAAATATGAAGTCAGAAGAAAAGCGAAGCATAGCAAAGCAGTGGGTTATCGACACATTCGGCGAGGAAGACCTTTTTGAATGGGCAATGATATCCGAGTGCCCACGTTTCCCTGAATACATAGGTAAGAATGTTTATGAAATTTCAAAATTACTGAACAAAAATGTTTACGATACTGTTTTTGATATAGTAAGAGATAGCGGCAACGTATGCAGATGTTGCTACTTTGCTATGTCAGAGTTCGACGTTGAAACAGTAATTGCCCACCCCCGTGCAATGATTTGCACAGATTCAGGAGTTGCAGGCAAGAGCACCTCCTATCACCCTCGCTTAAGAGCATCCTTCCCTCGCGCCCTGGCAAAATACGTAAGAGAAAAGAACGTGGTATCTCTTCCTGAAATGGTGAGAAAAATGACCTCTCTCCCTGCGTACGTGTACGGAATTAGAAACAAAGGCATTCTGAAAGAGGGCTTTGATGCTGATATTTGCATTTTCAATCCAAACACTATCAAAGACCGCTCTGAATACACTAATTGCACTCTCGGAGCAGAAGGACTCTGCTTCTGCATAATTTCCGGCAAAATCGCTCTTGAAAACGGAATATATAACGGTACGAGAAGCGGAAAATTAATACTTAAATGAGATGAAGAATAATCGGATGACAACAAATAATGATACACGGGCGGTGTCTATAGATAAAAAGAGAGTTATATTTCTTGGTGACTCCTTTGTATTCTATGGGCAAACGGTTTTACGCAAATCATGCGAAAACCTTGAATATAATAATAGGATAAACGACAAGGGATACTTTTTTCGACTCGCCGAAGCATGCGGAGAAGATGTAAGTGTGACAAACTGGACATTCGGCGCGCACGGCCTTCAAAACATAAGAAGCTCGTCTTGCCAGCTAGACCGCGGCTGCAAGGGGGTAAATCACTTGGGAATGTTAGAAAATAAATGCTTTGATTACGTTATAATGTCAGGCGGTAGACATGCTGCCTCGGAAATCACTTTCTTGGATGACGTGAAATATATTATGGACTTTTTCTTGAAGGAAAACCCCAACACAAAATTCGTATATCTGTGCAGCTCAGGCGCTCATAATGTATCGGTTGAATATACATATCCGAAATTTATACACAACAACTTGAAAACCCTTGAAAAATGGGGACTTATAATAGTTGACTGGGGAGAGGTTATTGCGGACATTATAAACGGCAAAGCAACCGTTCCCAATTCTAAGTTTGAATATAGTAAAAACACCTTTGTTGTAGCAAGAACGGAACGCGACGGATTCCATCCAAATCAGCTTGCAGGATACATAACATCACTAATGACATATTCTGCGATAACAGGCAAATCGGCTGTCGGTCTTCCTTATGATTTTTGCACACGCCCCATCTCTTGCGACCCA
>JAZSJG010000105.1:0-4174 GCA_045534215.1 Eubacteriales bacterium | reverse complement strand
ATTACTACAACAACGAAAGAATTTCTCTAAAACTAAAAGGAATGAGCCCAGTGCAATACCGAGCTCATTCGCAAACAACTTAATATTTAATTTTTGTCTAAACTTTTGGGTTCACTTCAATGTTCTCTCTTTTTCTGTTGTTTTATACAATAGTTGCAACACTTCGTTTTATGTCAAACAGGAATTTGACTCAGTGATACTGCGTTTGTTTTTCTCCTTTTTATCCTCATAAGCTATTCAGCATATAAAACCAATAGAATACACAATAATTTTACACAAAATCCAATTTCTTATATTACAAAAAACGCACCGCCACTAATAGTTTTGCCATTTAATCAAAAAAACTCGAATTGTAGAGAAAAAGCGCGTATCTTCATAAACTGATTTTAGCAGGTTAAAATTCCTTTAATTACCTGTTTAATAACGGGTGATTTTTGGCAAAAATAACATTGCAGAACGTAATTGGTAAGGAGAAGAAAGTTTTTCTTGGAATTTGAAATGAACATAAAACGCGGAGATATTTATTATGCGGACTTAAGTCCGGTTATCGGAAGTGAGCAAGGGGGGGTGCGTCCTGTTCTCATAGTTCAAAATGATGTTGGAAATAAACACAGTCCAACGGTTATAGCAGCGGCTATAACATCTAAAATGAGCAAAGCAAAGCTACCTACTCATATTGATATTCCGGGAATAGAGGTAGGTCTTGCAAGGGACAGTGTGATTTTACTTGAACAAGTAAGAACTATTGATAAAAAACGGCTTAAGGAAAAAATGGGACACCTTGACAGCACAACTATGAACCACGTGAATAATGCAATACAGGTAAGCTTCGGATTGCGTGAGTTCGCAAACGATAATTTATAGCATATTACCACATCCGATTTCAATCGGATGTGTTTTTCTTTGAATATTTTTCACTATAAATTCATATCTTTGAATAAAAGATACTCAAAGGAAAGGCACGGTCAACTATATGAATCAATACAAGCCCGAAGGAATGTTAATATCAAGCTTTCAAAATCATGAATACATTTCATCTTACAAAGGACTCGAAAAGGCACTCGAGAAACAACTGATACTTGAAGCTCCGGTAACTCTTTGCGACCATAATTTCAATCTTCACGTAGCTCTCGGAGGAAAAATAAGAGGCATAATTCCAAGAAAAGAGGTGCAGTATTCCGAAAAAGAAGAAGTTAAGGACATAGCGATACTTACAAGAGTCGGAAAGCCGGTATGCTTTAAGGTAGTCGGATTTGAAAAGGACGAATACGGGGAGATACTGCCTATTCTCTCAAGAAGAAGCGCGCAAAGGGAGTGTATGCTTAACTATATCTCGACTCTGGAAGCAGGAGATATAATTCCCGCAAAAATAACGCATCTTGAAAATTTCGGTGCATTTGTTGACATTGGATGCGGACTTGTTTCCCTTCTTTCAATAGATGCAATTTCGATATCACGAATTGCTCACCCTTCAGCCCGTCTTTCAGTAGGAGATTCTATTTATACCGTAGTAAAAAGCATTGACGAGAACAACAGAATATACGTATCTGAAAGAGAGCTTCTTGGAAGCTGGGAGGAAAACGCTTCCCTTTTCAGCGAGGGGCAGACTGTAAGAGGCATTATAAGAAGTGTCGAAAGCTATGGAGTTTTCGTTGAGCTAAAGCCGAATCTTGCCGGACTTGCAGAATATCGCGACGACGTGTATGTGGGTCAAACCGCAGCAGTATACATAAAGAGTATCATTCCCAACAAAATGAAAATTAAGCTTGTGATAATAGATACACACGATTCTTGCGCCCCTGTTGAGCCGCTGGAATATTTTATTGATATAGACAGTGTAACACATATAGATTCCTGGACATATTCTCCGCCAAGCTGCAAACGGGTAATAGAAAGTGTTTTTTAATAAAAATTCAAAATATAGAAATATACACTGAAAACAGGTCAAACTTAAAATACCACTTTAAATGCTGAGAAAAAGAGGCGGAAATATTAAAATCCTCCTCTTTCCCATCGGAAGTGTGTATCTTAGGTATTGCTCTTGATTTTTCCATTTTGGTGTGATAAAATTGTACCATAATCTTAAAGGGGAACATTTTATGGTACATATAGGCAACGACTGGGACACGCTTCTCTGTTCGGAATTTTCAAAAGAATATTATCTGTCGCTTAGAGAATTCTTGAAAAGCGAATACTCCTCAAAGCGAATTTATCCACCGATGTATGATATTTTCAATGCCCTTAAATACACTTCATACGCAAACACCCGAATTGTCATTCTCGGACAAGATCCCTATCACGGAAACGGACAGGCACACGGTCTTTGCTTTTCGGTAAAAAAAGGAATAAAATTTCCACCCTCGCTTAAAAACATATTCAAAGAATTAAACTCAGAGTTGAACGTTCCCGAACCGGAAAGCGGAGAGCTTACCGGATGGGCAAAACAAGGTGTTTTACTCTTAAACACAACACTAACCGTAAGAGAGGGCTCTCCCCAAAGCCACAAAGGCATGGGCTGGGAAATCCTGACCGACAAAATAATTTCTTTAATTAATGAAAAAAACACACCCGTGGTTTTTATTCTTTGGGGCTCAAATGCAAGAGCCAAAAAGGCACTGATAACAAACAAAAATCACCTCATCCTTGAGTGCGCTCATCCGAGTCCTCTTTCTGCATATAACGGTTTTTTTGGTTGCAACCACTTCATTTTAGCAAATAAATTTCTTAATAAACATGGACTTGAGTCTATCGACTGGGCACGTGTTAATGAATAACAAAAATAAACGCGCATTCGGGCATTTTTAACCGAAAGCGCGTTTATTTTTAAGCAGAATATCTTATACAAGCTTTGTAAAAAGAAAATAACCAACAACGCAAGCTCCGAGAATTATTCGGTATATACCAAAAACCGAGAAGCTGTGGCGCTTTACAAATTCCATTAAAAATTTTATGGTTATAAAAGATACAATGAATGAAACAGCAATACCAATAATGAGAAGCCAAATTTCACCTGAGGTTGCTTTGAATCCCTCTGTTATAAATTTCACCGCTTTAAGCAGCGATGCTCCGAGCATAACCGGAATAGCCATGAAAAAGGAAAACTCAGCACTTACCGTTCTTGATACACCCGTCATTATTCCTCCGAGAATAGTTGAGCCGGAGCGAGAGGTACCCGGTATCAAGGATAGAACCTGAAACGCCCCTATTTTAAGTGCGTCCTTATATGTCAACTCCGAAATATCATTCACGCGGAACGATTTGTTTCTGTTCAATCTTTCAACTATGATAAATGCTATACCGTAAACGATTAGTGCTATCGAAACAACTACGTAATTGTAAAGATATTTGTCGAGCAAATCATCAAATATAACTCCGAGAATTGCTGCTGGGATTACACCTACAAATACCTTCGACCACATGCTCCATGTAATCTTCTTTTCCTCTTTTGTCTTTTTCTTTGAGAATGGGTTGATTTTATCCCAAAAAACAACAGGTACTGCAAGAATTGCGCCAAGCTGAATAACAACCAGAAAAAGCTCCATAAACGCATCAGAAACCTTTAGATTGATAAATTCATCCACAAGTATCATATGCCCGGTAGAGCTAATGGGAAGCCATTCTGTTATTCCCTCCACAATACCTATAATGATGGCTTTTATTGCTTCAATCATTATTTACACCTTCTTAAAAATAATTTACGCAAGACGTATTATGTCCCCTTCCTTTACTTCAAAGGGCACACTCATATAGAATTTCATATACGGATGTGAGGTTGCACTAATCGGATTAAGATTTTCATCAAAGAGCTCGCCGACGCTGATTGGTACACCAACCTTGCCCGGAGTTAGAAGCTCTATTTTATCTCCAACAGACATTTTATTGCGCTGCGAAAACTCTGCTCTTCCGCTTTCTTTATCATATGAAATCACAACAGCAAGATATGCCTTGTCCTTGATATATCCTGTGGTTTCAGACAAATTTGCATCTACATGGGAATCTGAAAAATAATATCCCGTAGCATAATCTCTGTGGCTTACAGATTCAAGCTCTCTATACCACAGCGGATTATATTCATAGTGTCCCGAAAAATAAGAATCCATAGCCATTTTGTAGGTATTGGTAACTACAGCTGTATAATAAGCTGATTTCATTCTTCCCTCAATTTTAAAGGAAT
>JAZSJG010000067.1:0-9199 GCA_045534215.1 Eubacteriales bacterium | reverse complement strand
ATACACTTTTACAATACTCGCCGCTACCAAAAGCGTCTTAATTGCATGACGCCTTGCGAGTATTATTTCGCCACCGCTGCGTGACGAAAATCTCCCCCTGCTGCGCAGCAGGGGGAGATGAAAGAAACTTATTCAATTAACGAATTCTTTTTGTTTTTTACGCTGTCTACTTGACAGGGGGCACATTACTCCGACGAGTTCTCTCTTTTTTGTTTTTAAAAAACATCACGCTAAAATCAATGTCCGAGCAATTCTCCGTAAAGAGATGAGTTTGTTTCGCCTATGGTCGCGTCATTAGCAAGATAAGAATAAGAGCCAACGATACCTCCGACGTAGGTTTCGCCTATAATCTCGGCCTCATTTACGCAAACGGTTACAGAGATATAGAAGAAATAATCTCCATAGTTAAGAGGTCCCGGCTGATGACGGTGCACGCCCTTTGCGTGACCAATAATTCCTCCGACACTTGACACGCCTGTTACCTTTGCTGAGTTTTTACAGTTTTCAACCGAATAGGTTGCATTGCTTAAATAAGGAGTAGGAGTAAGGACGTATCCAAGAACGCCGCCTACATATTCCTTTGCGCTTACATTGCCCTGGTTTGTGTTGTTCTTGATGTTGGCTGCACCTGTAGTATACACAAATCCACAAACACCGCCTACGTAACTAACCTCACCCTCAAATATCAAATCCGCAAGGTTCTGGCACCCAATAACTGCATTTGCATATCCGACAACACCGCCAATATATTCACCGGTTGCACCGTTTAGCGATATTTGCCCGTTATTTTTAGCTCCGGTTATGCTGAGTACATAGCCCGCAACGCCTCCCACATAGGTTGCACCGCTAATATCATTGTTGTTAACGAAATCGTCTGCCTTAAGAGTCATATTAGGCGCATACCCGACAAGGCCACCGACATATTTAAATCCGGATATATCACCGAAATTTTCGCAAATAAACATTTCGCCTGCATCATATGAAGCACCGACGATACCTCCGACACCTTCTCCCGTAAGATCACCTGTTACAGATGCGTTATTCGTAAGAAGAGTGTAAGAAATATTACCGCTTGCTCCTCCAAACAGGCCGCCGACAGAGGAAAGCCCGCTTACCTCGGAATTGTTCTCATTGTCAGAAACAGTCACGGCTCCGGAGGATGAAAGAAGTCCTGCAATGCCCCCGATATTCGAGCCCCTACCCGATACAATTCCGTTGTTTTGGCACTTTGACAGGTTTTCACCGTTCGTCAGATGGAGCTGTCCTGCAAGTCCTCCGACATACTGTCCTGAATTGTTAAGCACAACGTCAGCATTGTTGATACATTCTATAAGACCCGTGCAGTATCCCGCAATTCCGCCAATATAGCTTTTGCCTGATGAGGTAATACCTAAGGATGCAACCTGCCCGTTATTTGTTGCAGCTTCAATCTGTCCGGCATATCCTGCATATCCGCCAACATATTCACGTCCGCAAACCGACACGTTGTTCTCAAAGCCGGCTGACTTGATTATCATACCGGGAGCATATCCGACAAGTCCTCCAACATAGACGTTGCCTGTTATATCGGCATAGTTTTCACAGTACGACATCAGGAGAATGTCCGTAGCTCTTCCAACAATACCACCGGTACAACTGCCTGTCTGGTCTCCATTTACTACACCGTTGTTTGTGACAAGCGTAAGTGTGAAGGAGGGACAGTTGACCTCACCGAAAAGTCCGCCTACGTTGTCCGTTCCGTCTATTTGGCCGTTGTTTTTAATATTCGTCATGGACATATTTGATGTGCTTGAGGTTAGAAATCCCGCGATACCGCCAACACCGATTTTTCCGCTTATATCTCCTTCGTTTTCAGAGCCGTCTATTGCTACCTCCGAGGCAAGATTCAAGGTGCCGGCAAGGCCTCCGACATTGTTTTTACCTACTACCGTAGCATAGTTTTTACAACCAATAATATTACCCGTGTTCTGTCCTACAAGACCGCCTACGTTTGTGTAATACTTTACACTTATTTCACCCTCGGCAGTCACTCCTTCAACAGTTCCCTCGTTTGAGCCGGCAAGAATTCCTGCCAAGCTTCCCTCACCGCGTGCTGTAATTTTCGCATCGGTAATCTTGAGATTATTAATGCTTGTGCTCTGAGATATTGTTGAGAACAGACCGAGATTAGATTCATCAATAGCACTTATTGTAAGATTCTTTATGCTAAAGCCGTTTCCGTGAATAGTTCCCGTAAAGTTTTCTATCGGTTTCCAATCAACACCTGTAAGGTCTATGTCATTTGTCAACATGAACGTACCACTTGCATTCTCAAGCGCCTTAAGGTCCTCCACTGTGCCAATCGCCTTTGTGTGACAAACAAGGGTAAAGCCATTTGACATAAGGTCGCCAGCACCGTCATAGTGTGTTTCGGAATGCGTGCAATAAACCGCATAGAATGTCATATCATCAAGGGTGGTAACCGTGTAATAAAAATAACCGCCATCCTGTCTTTGAAGAGGAATATATGTATCGGAATCTCCAAGACGCACAAAGCATTTTACATTTTCGGGGTTAAAGGCATTTTTGCCCGTCGGGTCGTGTGTCGGCTCTTCCGGATTCGTCAAAACCTCTACGTACACATCGTTGCCGACCTTTCCGCCTGTAAGCTGGCTTGTGACAGTAAGAGATAAAAGATTTTTAGGCGAATCGTCATCGTCGTCATCGTCGTCATCATCGTCAATGTCCGCACAACCTGTCGAGCCCCATGAGCCGTTGCCGGTGAGTATGTCCCAAGAGCCCCAATCTCCCGTGCCGAACCACATTTCCTCGCAAGTCCTCTCGCCTGTACAAGATAAAAGAAAAAAGCACAGAAGCGTCATTATAATAAAGAGAACAGACGGTAAATGTTTTTTCATTTTTACTTTCCCTCGTTTTTACATATATGATTCTTAATTTTACCATATCCCCACTCTTTTTTCAAGGGGTTGATGTCCTAAAACCGTGTTTGCCGCAAAAATATCCGAGCATTCGTCTATTCGGCTTTCCATCTTAAGATATATTGCCCCCCTCTCGAAGATGTCAGTGCCGAAGCTGTGAATATTATGCCTGTGTCGGAGGTATAATTGAAATCTCATTATATACGCTGTCAAAGCATCCGTCGTTTGTCGGCGTATCAAGGCGCACACCAAGAATTTTTATATAGCGAGAATAATCGTAGGTGTAAGTAGATAAGGGGCGTGCGAAGGCATTGTCTGTTTGAGCGGCAACCAAAATATCGTCCTCTTCAAATCCAACGACAAGCAGAGAGTGGTAATATCCGTCTCCGTTTTTGGCAAGCTGTATGACATCCCCCACTTCCATTTCGTCCGGCTGTGCATCCCGTCCAAACGGTCCGACGTCCGTGTTCGTGGTGATAAAATTATAAAAGTACTCCACACCTGTCCAAGAGGGCGACCTTTCGTTTAATGATATGTAATACCAGCCGAACGTTGGCTTATAATTCATTTTGCACGAGCCGGCATAAATTGCTTGGGAAACAAAGTTCGTGCAATTCCCCCCAAATCCTGCAAAGCTTCCGAAAAGCGAATTTTGTGAAAGTGCAAATTTGCTCGCATAAAGAAGAGCGTTTTCCCTTAAGTACGGTTTTATAACTAACATGACAAAAATCCTTTCTTTCTGTTTTATATAAGTATATGAAGAATAATCAAAAAAAGCTTTATTTCAAATTTTTTGCAAAAAATATATTGTATTGTTTTGCTTTCTGTGATAAAATAACCCTGTAATTCTTAAAATTTATTAATAAACAGGGCTCGCCTATGGCGTACACCCCTCTTATAACACCGGAGGATTTAACTATGGATTCCAACAAAAGACCCGAATCTATGCAACGCATAACAAATGAAGTCTTAGCAAAGGCATTTATTGATGAGCAAGTCGATTTGGTTCGCCGTCAGGTAGGCGACAAAAAGGTCCTGCTTGCGCTTTCCGGCGGAGTTGACAGCTCCGTTGTCGCAGCTCTGCTTATAAAGGCAATCGGCAAGCAGCTCGTTTGCGTACACGTAAATCATGGCCTTATGCGCAAGAATGAATCCGAAAATGTCGTAGAAATATTCAGAGGTCAGCTTGATGCAAACCTTATATACGTTGACGCAACAGAACGTTTCCTCAATCTTCTCAAGGGCGTTTGTGACCCCGAGCAAAAGAGGAAGATTATAGGAAAGGAATTCATAAACGTCTTTGCTGACGAGGCAAGAAAGCTCGAAGGAGTTGAATTTTTAGCACAAGGCACAATTTATCCTGACATTCTTGAAAGCATTAAACAAGCCGAGGGTAAAAAGGCGGTCAAGTCGCATCACAATGTAGGCGGACTTCCCGAGGACCTTCAGTTTGAGCTTGTAGAGCCCTTGAAGCTTCTTTACAAGGATGAGGTAAGAGTTGTCGGAGAAGCTCTCGGTCTTCCTCATGCTATGGTATACCGCCAGCCGTTCCCCGGACCCGGCCTTGGCGTTCGTTGCCTTGGAGCTATCACCCGCGATCGCCTTGAAGCGCTTCGTGAAGCAGATGCAATTCTTCGCGACGAGTTTGATAAATCGGGTCTTGCCGAAAAGGTATGGCAGTATTTTGTAGTTATTCCTGACATAAAGAGCGTAGGCGTCAAGGACGAAAGTCGTTACGAGGGCTGGCCCGCAATTATCCGCGCGGTAAATACCAAGGACGCAATGAGCGCAACTATAGAAGAAATACCCTACTCCACTCTTCATAAAATAACCGCTCGTATAACATCTGAGGTCGAGGGAATCAACAGAGTTCTCTATGATTTAACACCGAAACCTACAGGAACTATTGAGTGGGAATGATTGGCTGCGGCAAGCTATGATACTCGCACAGCTCTTAGTTATGAACGACTGCGTCATATTATGAGAGCGAATCTGTGTTTGAAGCAACAATTGCATTGAGTTGCGAGCATGCTCGTTTCTTCTGTCACAACTTTGAAAAATAAATAGTAAAAAGGCGCTGCAAATGTTATTCGTTTGTGGCGTCCTTTTTTGTATTTTCTATTGAAAATTTGCGATGCGACCATTTTTTAGAAAAAGACTTGACAAAGTTTTAAGATTTTGTTATAATAGTTTGCGGTCTTAAGAAGGGTAGCACGCTGCTATGGCTCAGCTGGTAGAGCACATCCTTGGTAAGGATGAGGTCCCCGGTCCGAATCCGGGTAGCAGCTCCAAAACAAAAAGCACACCATGCGGTGTGCTTTTTGTTTTGGACTTGTACTCTCGCTTCGAATCGGGTTTCCGCATGGAAACCGGTTCGTATACCCCACTCGTAGTTCGGCAAGCTCGCTTGGCAGACGCAGAGTGTGGGTATCTTCGTGCCCTGCGCGAATACCCGGGGCACACCATACGGTGTGCTTTTTGTTTTGGACTTGTACTCTCGCTTCGAATCGGGTTTCCGCACGGAAACCGGTTCGTATACCCCACTCGTAGTTCGGCAAGCTCGCTTGGCAGACGCAGAGTGTGGGTATCTTCGTGCTCTGCACGAATACCCGGGGCACACGAAAAAGCAAGCGGCTTGAGTATGCGGGAGGGGAAACCTCTCCCCTACAATGTGATTGAAAACAACCGCATCACATTGACGCTGTGCGTCAGTTGCCTGATAACTCTATTCTGAAATCCTCTTCTCCTGCGGGATTTTCTTCTCTTTGCCAAAATTCAGGAAAACATAATAAATAGTAATCGCATTCGTCGCAACAACACTCAAATCCTTGCTCACCATTTCCAAGGCACTCATTAGGGTATCCCGGCGTGATTTCTACTCCAGTAATATCCATTTCTTTTTTTGGAACAGTCTTGCTCATAAGTTCATACAGCATATAAAAGGTGCGCCCCCTAAGGAACGCACCGAAAAAATGCATCTCCTTAGTTTGTTGTCACACAAATCTCTCCCAACGAAGGTATGAGGAAAAAGGAGGAAACACTTTTTACCAAAGTATTTTCTCTTCGTTGGTTAATGTTTATTCGATTTGTGTGACGAGTATATTTTACCATGTCGATGTCATTTTGTCAATAAAGCTTGCGGATTTGACGAAAATTGAAAACTTCTCTTTCTATTTTCGTAGGGGAGGGTTTTTTCCTTCCGTTTCGTTCTTCTTACATTTTTGGGAAGCTCGAATTTTATCTTTGTTTTTTGAGAGGGGCGACCCCTCCCCTACAGTAAATGGGGAAATGAATGCCTCACTTTTTACTCTGTGATAAGGTTGAGAGCAATCACTTCACATTGATGCTGTACGGTAATACATCATAACCGCGAGAAATAAGATAGAAGAAGGAAAACATCACATTTGAGTACAGGTATACACAGTGTGAGGCAATGTTTCTCACTTTATTTCAAAAATGTATAATTTTTGTCCTCTGGCATCTTGATTTTGTTTGGCTTTAGTGCTATAATTACCAATGTACGTTTTTGTAAAATAATTACATCTGAAGGAAATGAACAATGAAAGAACTCATGAATCTTTTTTCGCCGCTTCTTGCTTTTGCTTCCGGCGACAACTGGAAAATGATTATTATGTGGGTCATTGGCGGCGTGCTTATCTATCTTGCAATTAAAAAAGAGATGGAACCCACCCTATTGCTCCCCATTGGCTTTGGCGCTATACTTATGAACTTTCCCGGCGTAATAGAAACCGCTATAGGAAAGTGCAGCGTTTGTGGCCAAACCTTGTTTGAAAGCGTAGAGCACGCTTGCGAGAATTTCGAGGTTTTGGCTCTTTCAAGTCCCGAATATCACTTCCACTACGTTGGAGAAACTTTGGAAACCCTTTACAACATGGGTATTGCGAACGAGCTGTTCCCACTGATACTCTTTATCGGTATCGGTGCAATGATTGACTTCGGTCCTCTTCTTTCCAACCCCAAGCTTATGATTTTCGGTGCGGCAGCACAGTTTGGTATCTTCTTTACGTTCTGCACAGCATCCATATTCTTCCCCGAAATCAAGGATGCCGCTTCCATAGCTATTATTGGTGCAGCAGACGGTCCTACCTCTATCGTTGTTGCTAATGCTCTTAAATCCAATTACGTTGGAGCAATTACGGTTGCGGCTTATTCATACATGGCGCTTGTGCCAATTATTCAGCCCCCTGTAATAAAGCTTCTTACAACTAAGGAAGAAAGAAAAATTCGCATGGCTTACAAGCCCACGTCCGTTTCCAAGACAACGAAGATTCTCTTCCCTATTGTAATCAGCATTGTTGCTTGTCTGTTTGCTCCCTCGGCCGGCTCTCTTATCGGTTTCCTTATGTTCGGTAACCTTATTCGTGAGTGCGGAGTGCTTGATTCTCTTTCTGAAACAGCACAAAAGGTTCTTGCAAACCTTATAACAATATTCCTTGGTATAACAATCGCTCTCAATATGACAGCGACACAATTCCTCAATATCAATACCCTTCTTATTATGGGTCTTGGTCTTGTTGCATTTATATTTGACACGGCTGGCGGCGTTCTTTTCGCAAAGGTATTTAACTTCTTCTTGAGACTCTTCAAGAAGGACCCAATCAACCCCATGATTGGCGCAGCAGGTATTTCCGCATTTCCCATGTCCGGACGCATAGTTCACAAAATGGGACTTGAAGAGGACAGTCAAAACTTCCTTCTTATGCACTCAATCGGCGTAAACGTTTCCGGTCAGATAGCATCCGTTATTGCGGGCGCACTCATTCTCGGCTTCTTCGGTTGATTTTGAAAGGAGTATAAAATGGGAAATTTTACTTTTGAACCTATGAACTTCCTTACCAATCTTAAATGGATGGGTATTGGTATGCTTGGCGTATTTATAATTGTAGGCATTATAATGGCTTCAACATATGCTATTGCAAGTTTAACAAACAAAAAGAACAACCAATAATTTGGGCTTTCGAATTTAGGTAGAATCGAATAAAAACGAGGTAGATATTGCAGAAATACGCTGCTTGTCTATCTCGTTTTTTTGCTTTTAAATAATGTTGATGTTGAAAACCTGCGGTTTTCTTCGTTAAATCAATGTTTTTATTCTATCCTCGTTTCCTCTCTCGGCGTACTTGAGTACGCCTCTCGCTCGTCAGCCAAGGATTTCTACTATAAATTCGTTCGCCCAAGGGCTTTCGAACTTCGGTATAACCAAATAAAAACGAGGTAGATATTGCAGAAATACGCTGCTTTTCTATCTCGTTTTTTTTGCTTTTAAATAATATTGATGTTGAAAATCAAAGTTGTCCATTATTTGTAGGGGAGGGGTTGCCCCTCCCGTTTTGTTATTCTTGTTTTGGAAATAATTAATATTTTATTGGATTGTCTGAAAAAGATTTCTTCGAGTGCAGTTCTTTCTAATCAAACAACTTCAAGCTCTTTCTCTGGCTCTGCTTCGGAGCAAGGGCACTCGTCTTCGCCGGAAATTTCGGAAAGCTCTCTTTTCAAATCGATTTTAGGAATTAAGAACTTCTTTATTGCGAAAAGTCCGCCTATACATAAAACGCATGCGATATTTGCAAGAGAATTTTCGTGGTTGACAATAACCTGTCGCGCTATTGCAACTATCAAAACCTCCAAGGTGTTTGCCGGAGTAAGATTTATAAGCATCCTGACAAATTCAAGTCCGACGACTATTGTAAGAATATTTTGGAGGTACACCTCAGCATCAGAAAAATAGCCGTCTTGTGAGAACATCTTATAAATTTCATAACCAATCAACCCGATTAAGACAATCAACGTGAGTGTTGCCACAACGTATTCCAATATATGTACGGCTACATAGAAAAAGCGGTTGGTTTTACTTTTCATAAAAATCTCCTGTTATTTTTTTACCATTATACCATATTTGACCCACAAAAATCAATAGGAAGAAAAACGTTGCAAAATTATTGACGCACAGCTTCAATATGAAGCGATTATTCTCAACCTTGCCGCCGGGCAAAAAGTGAAGCATTCATTTCCCCCCTTTATTGCAGGGGAGGGAAAAAGTGTTTGCTCGTGGCAAACGTGATGCATTCGCAAAGCGAATATGATGCACCTCGCTTATGCTCGCCGTGATGCAACCTCGTTTCTCTCGGTTATGATGTATTGCCGCACAGCGTCAATGTGAAGTGATTGCTCTCAACCTTACAACAGGGTAAAAAGTGAGGCGTTTGTTTCGCCCCTCAAAGTCGGAGGCCAAGCGGTCTTAGGAAGACAATTTTCATTTT
>JAZSJG010000061.1:0-4749 GCA_045534215.1 Eubacteriales bacterium | reverse complement strand
TCACAGAACGACATGGCTACGATCCGACTTCGGTAAGACCAAGCTTTCCTTCGAGGAGGGCGTCGACTCCTACGTTACCTACGCAGGACCTCTTCATGATAACGTTGAGAAATCTCTCTATAAGGTTAAATCCACAATGTGCAACTGCGGAGCTATAACAATTGAAGAGCTTCAAGAAAAGGCAAAAATCACACTCGTCAGTGCGACAAGCATAGTCGAGGGCGGATACCACGACGTTATGCTCAGAGGCACATCACCCGTAAAATAATTTTTCAAGAAGGAGGGGCGGGCTTATGGCAAAGCTTTATATCCCCGAGGGTTATCGCCCGAAATTAAATCTTTACAGAACACAAAAGGCGATAGCTTTCATAAAGGAAACCTTTCAGACACGCCTTGCCGCTGCTCTGAATTTAAAAAGAATAAGCGCTCCCCTTTTCGTTACCGAATCCTCAGGACTTAACGACAACCTTAACGGTGTTGAGCGTCCTGTTTCATTTGATATTCCCGACGTGGGAGAGAGCGGACAGGTTGTTCACTCTCTGGCAAAGTGGAAGCGCCTTGCTCTCAAAAGATACGGTTTTTACGTAGGAAACGGTCTTTATACCGATATGAACGCTATAAGACGCGACGAGGAGCTTGACAACATACATTCAATATATGTCGACCAGTGGGATTGGGAAAAGGTTATCACAAAAGAGGATAGAACTCTCGATTATCTCAAAGAGGTTGCCGGAACAATCGTTAACGTTATTTGCGACACTAATGAGCTGCTTAAAATTGACTTTCCCGAACTTGATATAAACATTGCACGCAAAATGTTTGCAATAACTACCGACGAGCTTGAGCAAATGTACCCGACACTCACCCCCAAAGAGCGCGAAAATGCTATAACAAAGCTACACGGAACCGTACTTCTTATGAAAATCGGTGGAAAAATGAAGAGCGGAAACATTCACGACGGAAGAGCTCCCGACTATGACGATTGGGATTTGAATGCGGATATTCTTTTTTACAATCCCGTGCTCGACAGGTCATTTGAAATTTCGTCGATGGGTATAAGAGTAGACGAAAAATCTCTCGACAAGCAGCTTACCGAAAGGGGCTGTGACGACAGACGCTCTCTTCCCTTCCACAAAATGCTCTTAAACGGAGAGCTTCCACTTACAATCGGCGGAGGAATAGGTCAGTCACGACTTTGCATGCTTATGATGGGCTGTGCCCATATAGGAGAGGTCCAGTCAAGCATCTGGGATAAAGAAACCGTCGAGGGCTGTAAATCGGCAGGAATTATTCTTCTTTAATTCCTAATGTCCAAAATTCAACAGTTCATAAAAATCATAAATTATTTTTACTTAATGAATAAAAAGAGAAGCTGAACAAAGTTGTGTCAGCTTCTCTTTTTGTGTATTTATTTTTGAATTTTATCAAATATGAGATACGCTCATTTATTTGTTGCTTTAGAAACCAAAATAATTCTTCGCATTTTCATAGCAAACACCCTTTACTATTTTTTCGAGGGTTGCAAAATCCTGCGGATATTCTCCGTCCTCTACCCATGTTCCGATAAGGTTGCAGAATATACGGCGGAAATATTCATGCCGCGGATAAGAAACAAAGCTACGGCTATCTGTAAGCATTCCAACAAATTTTGAAAGCATTCCAAGATTTGCAAGAGCTCTCATTTGCTTTACCATACCGTCTCTTTGGTCGTTAAACCACCATCCGGAGCCGAACTGTATTTTTGCGGGAGTAGGCCCTTTTTGGAAGTTGCCTATCATTGTACCAAGCACGTAATTGTCCTTGGGGTTGAGCGTGTAAAGTATCGTCTTTGGAAGAACATTCTCTTTTTCGAGAGAATCCATGAGTTTCGAGAGATTTTCGGCAATACACAAATCGTTTATCGAGTCAAATCCCGTATCTGCTCCAAGCTTTTCATACATTCTGCTGTTATTGTTTCGAAGCGCGCCCATATGAAGCTGCATTGTCCAGCCAAGTCTTGCGTATTCCCTCGCACACACCTTTAGGACTGCGCACTTGAAGACGTCTGCCTCGTCCTGCGAAATATTCTCTCCCTTAATTTTTTTATTGAAAACGACCGCAGGATTTCCCTCTTTATAAGGAACATATTCAAGAGCGTGGTCAGACAAACGGCAACCGTGCTGATTGAAGTATTCTATTCTTCCGATAAGCCACACGACAAGCTCATCATAACTTTTAACACCGATTTCTTCTATATAGGGAATAAAGGTTTCCTTTCCTATTTCAACTGCCTTATCGGGTCTGAATGTAGGAAGAACCTTTACGGGAAAATCGGCAAGCTTTTCGTGATACTCGAGAGTATCCTTGGGGTCGTCGGTTGTACAAAGAACCTCAACGTTAGAGCGTTTTACAAGCTCAGCTGCACGGAACTCTTCTTTTTCAAGGCACTCATTGCATCTTTGCCATATACGCTCGCAGCTTTCCTCAGAAAGAATCTCGTCTATTCCAAAATATCTTTTAAGCTCGAGGTGCGTCCAGTGATATAAGGGATTTCCGATAAGATAGGGCATGGTTTTTGCAAATGCCTTGAATTTTTCATAATCATCGGCATTTCCGGTTATAAATTCCTCATCTATTCCGTTTGTTCTCATCTGACGCCATTTATAGTGGTCACCGCCAAGAAAAAGGTCGTAGGCATTCTTGAACTTATAATTTTCGGCTATCATTTTCGGATTCAGATGACAATGATAGTCAATTATAGGCAAATCCTTAACCATATTGTAAAGCTTTCTTGCCGTTTCTGTTTTAAGCATAAAATTTTCATTTATAAAATTCATACATACGCTCCGTTCCTAAAGTTGCAATATTCGTATCCCTGCTTACTGAATTAATTATACACCAATTCATGCTCTGTGTCAAACCCAAATTCAAGTATTTTTTACATTTTGTACTCAACACCTTTTGCAAGGATTGATTTTAATTTTAAAAAATGTTATACTGTAAAAAACGCACTCCGCCGGCATTAAGAGCAGATCTGTGTTCCGACGGAATAACAATGCATAAGAGGTGAATTTAATGAATGTTATTGCTTGTATATCTGAAAACAGCGGTATGCTCTTCAACAACCGCAGGCAAAGCCGAGATAAGCTTTTGATTAAAAATTTAGAGGAGCTTATAAAGGATTCAACTATCTTTATCTCAGACTTTTCAGTCACCCTTTTTGAAAGCTCTCAGCTGTCCGTGATAGCTGTATCAAATCCTCTTGAAAGTGCGGACAAGGGAGATTTTGCCTTTATTGAAGATTTACACATCGGAGAATATGTAAAAAAAATAGAAAGTATAATTCTTTACAAATGGAACAGAGATTATCCTGCAGATTTTTATCTCGACATTCACCCGTCAAAGCTTGGATTAAAGCTTAAAGAGCGTTGTGATTTCGAGGGAAAATCACACAAAAACATAACACGGGAGCTATGGTCCTATTAAAATTCGAGTTTTGAGGTGTTGTATAATGAAGAAATTTTCGTCCCTTCTTTTTTCTCTTGTTCTGCTTTTATCCCTATCTCTTTCGGGGTGTGTAATTCCCGATTTTATGCCGCCCGAGCCCGAATACGAGGAATACATCGCAGGTCCGCTTCCGATATCTGTTGATTCAATTCCTAAATATAACGGCAAGGCATATGTAGAAATAAATAATAACGTTCCGTTTTTCTCAGACGAGGATACCTCGCGCTCATATGAAAAGTACAGTCGGCTCGACTCTCTTGAAAGATGCGGTGCGGCTATTGCCTGCATAGGAACAGACATTATGCCAACCGAGGAAAGAGGAGATATTTCAAGTGTAAAGCCGACGGGCTGGCACACGGCAAAATATAATGACACCTACCTGTATCACAGATGCCACATTCTCGGATTTCAGCTAACAGGAGAAAATGCAAACGAATTGAATTTGATAACAGGAACTGCATATTTCAACGTCACGGTAATGCTCCCCTTTGAAAATATGGTGGCCGACTACGTTGAAGAAACGGAATGTCGTGTTCTCTACCGAGTTACACCAATATACTACGGATATGACCTTGTTGCAAGAGGCGTTCTCATGGAAGCTATGTCTGTCGAAGATAACGGCGCTGATTTAATGTTCTGCGTTTTTGTCTACAATGTGCAGCCGGGCATCGTAATAGATTACAGCACGGGTGAAAGCCGTCTTGCAGACGAAGAAGAGCTCGACGGAACTCACAAGGAAGACACGGTGTATACTTACGTAATAAACATCTCGAGCAAAAAATTCCATTACGAAAGCTGTTCATCCGCTAAAAAAATTGCCGAGAACAACAAGGAAGTATATACAGGCACACGAAGCCAACTCGTCAAAGAGGGATACTCGCCTTGCGGCTTGTGCAACCCGTAATTAAGAATATATATCCGCAAAAATCACACGCGTTTTGTACCATCGAGAATAGAGAGCAATACGACGCGTCCCTTCTCTTAGCATAAATTTATCCCTCGTCAGTTCACCAATTCGCATTTATGTTCACAAACAGTCTTATAAATAAAAAAGGACGAAGAGTTTTAACAATTCGTCCTTTTGCTGTGGTTGGCAAGTATTTTCGTATGCTTTTTTCACCTTGCCACTGGGTGAAACGCAAGGTGCTCACTTCGCCTCACGTTGTAGGGGAGGGGTCGCCCCTCCCGTTAGAATTCGCGACAATTTATACATTCAATGCCTTGAGTAGGAGAAATTTCATAAGACAAGGCGCAACCGAGTGA
>JAZSJG010000087.1:0-10196 GCA_045534215.1 Eubacteriales bacterium | reverse complement strand
CGCAAGGTATGCGCCGTGGTAAGGGCTCTTCTCTGAAATATCGGGATTGTAACCCCAAGACATAAATGAAGCAAGGTCGGTGTGCTTTTTCTCTACTGATATTTTCTGAACCATTGCCTGAATGGGAGTTCTCTGGTACTTACCTCCAAATGGCATAAGAACCGTACCTGCACCGATTGTACTGTCAAAACGCTCGGAAAGTCCTCTCTTAGAGCATGTATTAAGTCCGCTTGCAACGGAATTTATACCAAGAGAAAAGCTTGCGGGAATGATTTTACTATGGTCTTGAATTTTAGGAGTTTGAATATCTATATGCTTTTCAGCACCGTTTGAATTAAGGAAGTCGCGGCTTATATCAACTATAGTTTTGCCGTTCCAGGTCATACGCAATCTTTTTTCCGCCTTAACCTTTGCAACCACTGTTGCTTCAAGGTTTTCTTCATTTGCGAGCTTGAGGAATGCGTCCTTATTTTCCGCCTCAATAACTACTGCCATGCGCTCCTGAGATTCACTGATTGCGAGTTCAGTGCCGTCGAGACCGTCATACTTTTTGGGTACTGCATTGAGGTCTATGTCAAGGCCGTCGGCGAGCTCACCGATAGCAACAGATACTCCGCCTGCGCCAAAGTCGTTACAACGCTTTATCATTCTTGAAACCTCAGGATTTCTGAAAAGGCGCTGTATCTTTCTTTCCTCGGGAGCATTACCCTTTTGAACCTCCGCTCCGCAATTTTCAAGAGATTTAAGGTTGTGTGACTTGGATGAGCCGGTAGCTCCGCCACATCCGTCGCGTCCGGTTCTTCCACCAAGCAGAACTACGATATCTCCATCCTCGGGAACTTCTCGTCTTACGTTAGCTGCGGGAGCAGCTGCAATAACCGCACCAACCTCCATATGCTTTGCAGCATATCCGTCATGATATATTTCATCAACTATACCTGTAGCAAGACCTATCTGATTTCCGTAAGAGGAATATCCCGCAGCAGCTGTAGTTACTATCTTGCGCTGAGGCAATTTGCCCTCAAGCGTCTGTTCAACGGGCTTAAGAGGGTCGGCAGCACCGGTAAGACGCATAGCGCCGTAAACGTATGCTCTGCCGGAAAGAGGGTCACGTATAGCACCGCCAATACATGTAGCAGCTCCGCCAAATGGCTCGATTTCGGTAGGGTGGTTATGTGTTTCATTTTTGAAAAGAAGGAGCCAATCCTCCTCGACGCCGTCCACTTCAACCTTAATCTTTACGGTACACGCATTTATTTCCTCTGATTCGTCAAGCTTATCGAGCTTGCCGCATTTTTTAAGACATTTAGCGGCAATAGTGCCTATGTCCATAAGATTTTGCGGCTTCTTTCTGCCTAAAAGGTCTCTTGCTTTAAGATAGTCATTATAAGCTTTTTCGAGAAGCTCGTCTTCAAATTTTATACTGTCAACGGTGGTATTAAAGGTTGTATGACGGCAATGGTCGGACCAGTATGTATCTATCATTTTTATTTCGGTAATAGTAGGACATCTACCCTCTGTCTTAAAATAATCCTGACAGAATTTTATATCGTCGAGGTCCATTGCAAGTCCCTTTTCGGAAATAAAGCTTGCAAGTCCGTCACAGTCAAGGTCAAGAAAGCCGTCAAGCACCATGACCTCTGTCGGTACGGAGTATTCAATTTTTATTGTTTCTTTCTCTTCAAGATCAGCTTCTCTTGCTTCAACAGGGTTTATTACGTGCTTCTTGATTCTCGCAAGATCTGTATCGCTAACATTTCCGTAAATCATATAAACCTTCGCGCTTGCAACAGTGGGCTTATCCTTTTGAGATATAAGCTGTATGCACTGTGCGGCAGAATCTGCGCGCTGGTCAAACTGACCCGGAAGGAATTCTGTTGCGAATACTACCGCATCCTCGAAATCGAGGGTTTTGTAAACATTATCCAGCTGTGGCTCGGAAAACACCGTGCCTACCGCATAATCGAACAGCTCCGAGGTAATGTTTTCAGCATCATAACGGTTGATAATTCTTACTCTCTCTATGCTCTTTATTCCAAGAAAGGTAGAAATTTCATTTTTAAGCGCTACGGCTTCGTTATCAAGACCTGCTTTCTTTTCTACATATATACGATATACCATCACAAATTCCTTTCAAAATCAATTTTCAGCCAAAGCTTTCATTGCCCGCGCGCCTATATCAGAGCGACAATATGAATTTTCGAAGCTTACCTTTTCCACCTTGCAATAAGCCGAGCGAATTGCTTCGGGAAGTGTTTTCTCAACTGCGCTTACTCCGAGAACTCTTCCCCCTGCAGTTAAAAGCTTACCGTTTAATATCTTTGCGCCTGCGACATATACGGAATCATATACCTCGGGGGCAATTTTGATTTCAAAGCCGCTTTCGTATTTTTCGGGATATCCTTCTGACGCCATTACCACACAGCACGCGCTTTTGTTTGCGAATTTAACCTCGCAGGAGTCAAGTGTTCCGTTGGTTGTCGCCATCATAATATCAAATAAATCACTCTCAAGCAAAGGAAGAACAACCTGAGTTTCCGGGTCTCCGAAACGGCAGTTATATTCTATAACCTTAGGTCCGTTAGGTGTAAGCATGAGTCCGAAATAAAGGCATCCCTTAAAGGTTCTTCCCTCAGAATTCATTGCATTGATTGTAGGAAGAAAGATTTTTTCCATGCATTCTGCAGCGATTTCTTCCGTGTAATATGGGTTGGGAGCTATAGTTCCCATGCCACCCGTGTTAAGTCCCTCATCATTATCCATGGCTCTTTTATGGTCCATAGAGGAAACCATCGGCTTTACGCACTTTCCGTCCGTGAAAGCAAGGACTGACACCTCAGGTCCTGTAAGGAACTCTTCAACGACGATTTTATTTCCGCTTGCGCCGAATTTACCGTCCTGCATTATGGACTTTACCGCATCAAGCGCCGTCTGTCTGTCGAATGCTATTATAACACCCTTTCCTAGAGCCAAACCGTCTGCTTTTACGACTGTTGGCATCGGAGCTGTTTCTACGTACTCAAGAGCTTTTTTTGCATCATCAAATACCATATACTCCGCTGTGGGTATGCCATACTTTTTCATAAGGTTTTTCGAGAACACCTTGCTGCCCTCAATTATTGCCGCGTTTGCTCTCGGACCAAAACAAGAAATTCCCACCTCTTCAAGCCGGTCTACGCAGCCAAGAACAAGCGGGTCATCGGGAGCGACTACCGCATAGTCAATCTTGTTTGCTTTAGCAAAATCCACAATAGCATCTATGTCCTTTGCCCCTATCGGAACAAGGGTTGCATCATTTGCCATACCACCGTTTCCGGGAAGAGCAAAAATTTCTTCGACACTTTTATTCTCTTTAAGCTTTTTGATTATGGCGTGTTCTCTTCCGCCTGCGCCAACTACCATTATTTTCATAAAAGAAATTCCTCCGTTATGCTTAATGGTGGAAAAGGCGCATACCTGTAAACGCCATTACCATTCCGTACTTATTACAGGTTTCTATTACGAGGTCATCACGAATAGAGCCACCGGGCTCAGCTATGTAAGTAACACCGCTACGCTTAGCTCTCTCGATATTGTCACCAAACGGGAAGAATGCATCTGAACCGAGAGAAACGCCTGAAATACCGTCAAGATATTCTCTAATTTCAGCATCAGTGAGCGGTTCGGGACGCTCAGTGAAATATTTATTCCAATTTCCCTCTGCCAAAACATCCTCTTCGTTTTTGTTGATATAACCGTCAATAACGTTATCTCTGTCGGGTCTTGCAATAGTGGGAAGAAAAGGAAGAGAGAGAACCTTTGGGTGCTGACGCAAATGCCATGTATCCGCCTTAGTTCCTGCAAGACGCGTGCAATGAATTCTTGACTGCTGTCCGGCACCTACGCCAATTGCCTGACCTTGATATGCGTAGCATACGGAGTTAGACTGGGTGTACTTAAGTGTGATAAGAGCTATTATGAGGTCGCGCTTTGCATCCTCTGTAAGATTCTTATTTTCTGTTACAATATTTTCAAGCAATGCTTTATTTATTTCAAAATTGTTTCTTCCCTGCTCGAAGGTAATACCGAAGACATCCTTATGTTCTACGGGATTAGGAACATAATCCGGGGCAATTTTTACTATGTTATAGTTACCTTTTCTTTTACTCTTAAGAATTTCGAGCGCCTCGTCGGTATATCCGGGTGCTATTATTCCATCTGAAATTTCGCGCTTGATAAGAGTGGCTGTTGTAGCATCGCAAATGTCCGAAAGTGCAATCCAATCCCCGAAAGAAGACATACGGTCAGTACCTCTTGCTCTTGCATATGCGCAAGCGAGTGCAGAATCATCAAGGCCCTCTATATCATCTACAAAGCATGCCTTTTTCAAATTATCGGAAAGCTTGATGCCAACCGCTGCAGACGTAGGGCTAACGTGCTTAAAGGATGTAGCGCATGGAAGTCCTGTTGCCTCTTTTAACTCCTTCACTAGCTGCCAAGAGTTAAAAGCATCCAAAAAGTTGATGTATCCCGGTCTGCCGGAAAGTATTTCTATTGGGAGCTCTTCACCGTTTTTCATAAAAATCTTTGCGGGCTTCTGGTTAGGATTACAGCCGTATTTAAGTTCTAATTCTTTCATTTTGTATGACCTTTCTTGGATTGAATTATTGGTTTTTATTAACGAGTCTTGTCTCCGACTTGCCGCTTTCAAGGCAAGTGTAAGTCACATAAAGGGATATTTTATTATCACTGTTAAGATTGTTCCAAATAGTGTTTACAAACTCATCTATGTCATTTGGTATTGATACTCTTTCAGGATCAGCCGAAAAGGTTGGGATAGGATTTCCATCGCACATATACGTATGAATGAAGTGACCAAGTCCTGCCAATGCGGGAAATTCATAAAAATATCTGTTGCATGCGCTTCCCTTTTCATCAGCGCTCTTGAGTATGCTCATATCGTATGAAAAATCAGAGTTTTCAAAATTCAAAACCGCACTGATTCTGGGTGTAAAATTAGGGGCATCCGGCTCAAATTCTCTTGTTCTGAGAGCACACCTCATATCCTTTCCCTCTTTGAGCGCATCATATATTGTGTCAGTCTGATCGCCGTTTGTAACGATAAGCTTATTTTGAAATTTACGGATAGCCGCGTATATGATGAGGGAGGGGTCTGATACCTTGGCGTAATCGTACGGCTCAGTATAGACGTCGCCGTCTTTAACGCTGAACACTCTGTTTCTCGAGTTTTCGCTTCTGCCCATAATAAAATATGCAGCTACTGCGAATTTCCCGTCAGCGCTTTTCCCTACAACTATTCCTCTGCCGGGATAGGTATTTGTTGATAAAAGATTTGCAATATTGTTTACTTCGTATACGTTCATTTCAAAAAGAACCTTTCAGTCATTTATTTTCAAGTAAGTGCTTTGCGACCTTTTCGCACGAAAGGGGGAGAATTTTCCACTCTGCCTCTTCCATTATTCTTCTTTGGAGGGTTTCGGGTGTGTCCGAATCAAGAATTTCAACCGCCTTTTGCATTATTATCTTTCCCCCGTCGGGAATTTCGTTAACAAAATGCACGGTTGCTCCGCTCACCTTGACTCCGTAAGCCAGAGCTGCTTCATGAACTTTAAGTCCATAATATCCTTTACCGCAAAACGAAGGTATGAGAGAGGGGTGAACGTTTATTATTCTGTCTCTGTAATGCGACGTAAATCTTTCGGAAAGTATACTCATAAATCCGGCGAGGACAATCAGCTCTGTTCCCTCTCGGTCGAGTGCTTCTATAAGCTTATTCTCAAAATCCGAAAAATCTTTGCAAGCATTGCGCTCAACCACCGCAGTCTTAATTCCTGCCGCCTCAGCCCTCTTCAAAGCATAGGCGTCAGCTTTATTTGAAAGTACAAGGGATATTTTAGCACTTTTTATTATTCCTTGCGCCTCAGCATCAATGAGAGCTTGAAGGTTAGTTCCGCCTCCCGATACCATAACCGCAACTTTAATAGGTGAATTTAACATAAAACCACACCGTCTTCACTCTTTATTATTTCTCCTATGACGTAGGCATCCTCGCCTGCTTCTCGAAGTATTTTAACTGCGAGCTCAGCATCCTCTTTTGCGACCACAACACTCATACCGACGCCCATATTATATGTATTGAACATATCTCTTTCGGGGATGTTTCCTGTCTTTTCAATAAGCTTGAATATAGGAAGAATTTTTATATCACTCTTCTTGATTTTTGCGCCAAGGCCCTTGGGAATGCTTCTCGGTATATTTTCATAGAATCCGCCACCGGTTATATGAGATACTCCCTTTACCTTAACCCTTTCAAAGAGAGCGAGCATCGGCTTTACATAAATTCTTGTAGGTGTAAGAAGAGTTTCTCCAAGCGACTTACCTCCAAGCTCTTCTACAGGGGACTTAATGTCTGCATTTTCTATATCAAACACCTTGCGAACAAGAGAAAATCCGTTTGAATGAACTCCGCTTGAGGCAAGAGCGATTATGACATCACCTACTTGCATGCTCTTATTATCAAGAACCTTTGATTTATCAACAACTCCTACGGAGAATCCTGCAAGGTCATATTCATCAACCGGATAGAAGCCGGGCATTTCTGCAGTTTCGCCGCCGATAAGAGAAGCTCCCGACTGAACGCAGCCCTCGGCAACTCCCTTTACTATGTCGGCAATTTTTTCGGGATAGTTCTTGCCGCAAGCAATGTAATCCAAGAAAAAGAGGGGCTTTGCTCCGCAGCATATAATGTCATTAACGCACATAGCAACACAGTCGATACCTACCGTATCATGCTTGTCCATAAGGAATGCCAGCTTGAGCTTAGTTCCGACACCGTCGGTTCCGCTAACAAGGACCGGCTTAGTTATTCCCTCGAGGTCAAGCTCGAAAAGTCCGCCAAATCCGCCTATATCGGTATCAGCTCCCTTTGTTACAGTTCTTGCAATGTGTGCTTTCATTAATTCTACCGCTTTATAACCTGCGGTAATGTCAACGCCCGCCTGAGCGTAGCTTTCTGATTTGGAGTTCTTCATTTTATGTCTACCTTTCAATTATTTTTCAATTCGTATGACGGTTTTCAGATAATTTCTTATCATATTTATTGATGTCCGGCTCCGGAATTTCCGTTGGATACTTGCCGTCAAAGCAAGCCATGCAATAACCCTTGCACGTGCCGCTTTCCGCAAGCTTTACAGCATCCTCAACTCTTAAATATCCAAGAGAGTCCGCACCGATTATGTTTTTTATCTCTTCTATCGGATGATTGCAAGCAATAAGTGATTCCTTGGAATCGATGTCCGTTCCGTAATAGCACGGATTTATATATGGTGGTGCAGATGAGCGAAGGTGAACCTCTTTTGCTCCGGCATTTCGAAGAAGATTAATGAGTCTTGCACAGGTAGTTCCACGCACTATGGAATCGTCCACGAGCACGACCCTTTTCCCTTTTATTGCAGAGCTTACAGGATTAAGCTTGATGCGAACCTTGTCCTCTCTGTCTCCCTGTCCCGGGGCAATAAAGGTTCTGCCTATGTACTTGTTTTTTATAAGGCCTATTGCGTAAGGAATACCGGATTCTATTGCATATCCTATTGCCGCTTCAAGTCCCGAATCGGGGACTCCGACAACAACGTCTGCTTCAACCGGATGAGCTTTTGCAAGAAGAGCTCCTGCTTTTTTTCTTGCATCCTGAACCGAACATGAACAGATAACTGAATCAGGACGTGACGTATAGATATACTCAAAAATACAAAGAGACTCCTTATGCTTTCCGCAATGCTCTTTAATAGACTTCACACCGTCTTTGGAAAAAACAAGAATCTCTCCCGGCTCAAGCTCTCTTATAAACGTTGCACCGCTTACGTCAAGAGCGCAGGTTTCACTTGCGACAACGTACTGTCCGTTATCTCTTTTTCCGTAACAAAGCGTATGCACTCCGTACGGGTCACGAACAGCTATAAGCTTTTGTGCGGACATTATTACCATGCAAAGTCCTGCACTTAACTTTCTTACTGCACGGGTAACCGCTTCCTCTATTGAAGCGGATGCGATTCTTTCTTTAGTAACGAGATACGATACTATTTCGGCAGGTCCTGCCGTATGGAAAATCATTCCCTGCAACTCAAGCTCACGCCGAAGTGATGCGATATTGGAAAGCGTTCCCGCGGTCGCGATTGCCAGCTTTCCTTTAATATGATTTACGACTACCGGTTCGGTATTTGCGGACGATTTTGTGCTCATAGTGCCGTAACGCACCTGTCCTATTGCCATATTACCGAGTCCGAGTGCCTCAATGTCCGAATGTGTGAAAACGTCATTTACGAGTCCGCGATTTTTCTTAGTGTGAAAAACACCGTCGTCGTTAACTACTATACCGCAGCTCTCCTGACCTCTGTGCTGAAGCGCATAAAGCCCGTAGTAGACGCTTGATGCAACGTTGGCCTTTTCGTTTGAAATTATGCCGAATATACCCATATTACCTCCGAAAACCTCAGGCAAAATTACTTGTTAAATTTTTCTTCAACCGCTTTGTTTTTCAAAAGCACCTTTTCCCGTCCCTCGTTTCTTGCGCAAACAAGCTTTTCAGTAAGAGATGGCTCCGAAAGAGCAAGAATTTGTATAGCCAAAAGTGCTGCGTTAGCTGCTCCGTCAATAGCTACGGTTGCTACCGGTATTCCCGAAGGCATCTGAACTGTAGCAAGAAGAGCGTCCATGCCGCCTGTATTTTTGCAGGATATCGGAATTCCTATAACCGGCAAAACGGTATTTGCTGCAACAGCTCCTGCTAAATGTGCAGCCATTCCAGCTGCGGCAATTATAACTCCGAAGCCGTTGTCATGTGCACTTGATACAAAGCTTGCAGATTCCACCGGTGTTCTGTGTGCGGAGTATACGTGAACCTCGTGAGGAACTCCGTATTCGCGAAGAACGTTAATGCATTTTTCAACTATGGGAAGATCACTGTCACTACCCATCAAAACAGCAACTTTTTTCATTTCATCCACCTTTAGTATTTTTTATTGGCTGTAGCCGTAAAACAAAAAAATGGCACCTTACAATAGAAAAAGGAATGCCATATACGGAAACTACCGCCCTTCTGCATATTTAGGCACAAAGCCACAAGCATATTGCGCCCATATCACGCTATATATTTTATCATATATATGATTATTTTGTCAAGTACGCGCCCACGAATAAACTTATAAAATTATGTTGTGAAAAGTTGTCGTTTTTTGTGGGTTATTCACAAGTAGCGAAATATAGGAGTTTTGACAAGACGTGAAAAAATGCAAACCTTTGTTTTCTTTTATCAAACTTTTCATCTTGTTTGGCATATGAGGAGTGCTGCAAAAAGCGACACGGCACCTATCATACCCTGATATTTCGTCAACAAAACTTGCAAATAAAACGTTTTTCCGACATTTCCCGAAAAGTGAAAACTTCAGTCCGTCATTCTTTCGATTTTGGTTGACTTTTCTTTTTGTTTGTGTTATACTGTATTTCGCAATTAAAGTGCACATTCTCCTGTGAATTTTACACTAATGAAAAACACAACCGAATATCATGCCTGCATAGTTAAATGGATATAATAAACCCCTCCTAAGGGTTAGTTATGGGTTCGATTCCCGTTGCGGGTGCCAAAAATCCGTACGCTTTAGAGCGTCGCTCTAAAGGACAGTTTGCAAAAATACGGCATATCTTGAAAGGGATATGCCGTATTTTTGCTTTTGTGTCTACAAACGCAGTGCTTCGTATGCCTTAATTAAAGACTACAACCAAATTTCCGTCTTTTTTCAAACAAAACGGTTTGCACAAACCAAAGGCTCCCTTGTGTAAAGGGAGCTGTCGCGAAGCGACTGAGGGATTGTTTTGAGCTGAAATTTGATTTTCTACAATCCCTCCGTCACGCTAACGCGTGCCACCTCCCTTTACACAAGGGAGGCTCTTTTTTTTACCTTCCGGAAGGTAATCGCATAGACTTTTGATATACTAATGTCGAAAGTGCCTTTGCGTTGTTTTTGGCAAAATATTGTTGTCTTTAATTAAGTCAGTGCTTGTCATAAAAAATGACGTACAAAGAGTCTGTAGTAAAATAAATGAGAATTTAATATTCAACGTACTGTTTGTATAAAAACCCCTCGCTTCGTAAGAAACGAGAGTTAAGTTTATTACATTTCTTTCTTTTTATAGAACACAAC
>JAZSJG010000095.1:0-2082 GCA_045534215.1 Eubacteriales bacterium | reverse complement strand
CAGTTCTGCGGGCCGCTAGTTCATACAACGTCCCACATTAAGTGTGCTGCTCCATAATAGTATCATAATATCGCGTGGTGTGAACGGTTTGCATCTAGATAGGTTGCATCCGAAAACTTAATCGCAAAAAGTGAAGCACCGCATAATCGGCATGATTATGCGGTGCTGTGGTGGAGACGAGGAGGATCGAACTCCCGACCTTACGGATGCGAACCGTACGCTCTCGCGGGTGGTGCGGTTTTCTCCCGTGCGGGTGGGAGAATATAGAAAAAGAAATTATTTACTTGCAAAAAGGTAATAGATACAGATGAAGAAAGTATCTCTCACATCCCACCCTTAGAAAGACTTTTAGACTAAAAATCCCATATAGGACATCATAAATCCTATATGGGATTTTATAATATAAAGTATTAGAAAAAGAGTTTGCAGGAGAACTATTTTTCTAAAAGGTCTCGCTCAACAGTTTCGAATGACCGCTCACCTTAAAAGCAGATATTTTTTGTTTGAAAAAATTACAGATGCCATTGATTATTCAGGTATTCTACTCTGCTTTGGAGCCACTCCAAGAGGAAGTCGCAGGCATCCTCATAAGTTTTGCATTTCTTAGCCTTTTTAGAAAGTTCGTTTGCAAATGACTCGTGATTGATATTATCCCATCGCTGATAATTCCTGTCAAAAGCGTCTTTCAAATCAGTTTTACTATTTTTGATTAACTCATAGGCTCTTTCAAAAACGCCGTCTTCATAAGCTTTTGTCCATGTTTCTTTAATGATATCCTGATACCAGTCCTGATAAGCGAGCACCATAAGCCAAGGGTTGCAGGTCTGATATTCGTTGCCGTTCACGTCCGGGACGATATTTGAAGCATAGAAACCCTCGCCGTGGAGGCATCTGTCCTTGTTACCCATAGCCGAGTCGAAATCCCAAGGTGCTTCAAAAGTAAGAAGCTTGTTTCCGCCAGCAGAAAAATCAACACTCATAAAGAAACTTGACCAGTAAATATCAGCGTCACAGGTAAGTTCGCTGATGATATACATATCAACAAGTGACTGAATGTCAACAACAGCCTCTACGGCTTCTCTCGGGGAGAGTGAATCGGATTCTACAACACTCCTGTAATCGCTTGTAAATACATAGGCTTTGTCGTTGTATGCAGCCTCGTACATAATTTTATATACACCGTTTACAAAGCCTGCAATAAAGTCTCTCTGCTCCTCGCAGTAAATATCGCTCTTTATGGTAAAACCTACATCTTTTACATTCGGTCTGTCATCAGTTTTGAGACAGGTAATAGTCTTTCCGCTTCCGCCTTTGCCGTCAAAAGGAACAAGCGGTGCATTATCGTTGTAATCGACGAAAAACTGATTAAGTTTGTCTTCCGTATAATAATATCCGTCAAATTCGAGGAAATAGCCAATGTCTGTTCCCAAATAATCTTTTTCCGGCTCAAAAACATCAACTCTGTTTTTGCTCACCTGCTGGTAGTCGCAGAGAAGATAAACACCCCAGTATTCATCGTTTATGTAAACCTCAACAAATTCAGCGTCCGCAGCATAAAGTCCGTCCTTGCTGAGGATTTCATTTGCAATTGCGAATGCTGTTTTATCTCTCAGCATTGAAGCATCCTTGTATTCAGCAAGAAGAACCCAGTTTTTCATTGCTGCGCCGTCATTAAGTCCGAGAAGATTCTGTTTTTCTGCAAACTTAATACGAAAAGCCTTTTTATCATAAGTGGTAGTCCAGTTGCCTCTGACCTTTACTTGTGCCTCAGCGGAATCAAGAAGAATATTTGCGGAATGGTCCTCTATTGTGATTTTGCAATTCTCGTAATAAGGTGCCGGTGGCATTTGATAATTCGGAGTCCACGAAGCAATCTGGCTTGAAACATGCTCGGAAACAGGCTTTGTTGCAAAGTCTATTGCATCCTCATCTGTGCTTACCGTATCGATTTTTATAATCGACATAACATTTTCTCCAGAAAAATCGACCTCGGGTATTTTGTTTTCATCCTTTTTATCATTACATCCGACAAAAGTAACTGCCATAATAATAGCAAGAAAAAGCCAATAAATTCTTTTCATA
>JAZSJG010000103.1:0-37977 GCA_045534215.1 Eubacteriales bacterium | reverse complement strand
CGACCACGGCTCTTTGGTCATAAACAAGACAGTTAGAGCCGTCGGCAGACTTAAATTTAACGTCTGAGCGTACCCAGTCAAATACGGGCATGAAATTATAGCAGATAACCTTTATACCTGCTTTTGAAAGGTTTTTAATTGTCTGAATGTAGTTGTTGATGTAAAGATCGCGCTTCTCTGAGCCAAGCTTGATTTCTTCATGTACGGGTACACTTTCAATAACCTCCATTTCAAGACCTGAATTGTTAATCAGCTTTTTCAACTTGAGAATTGAGTCCATGTCCCATACTTCACCGACAGGTATGGTGTAAAGCGCTGTTACAACACCGGTAATTCCGGGGATTTGTCTGATGTTTTCGAGAGTTACAGGGTCGGTAGGACCGTACCAACGAAACGTCATCTTCATAGTTTTTCTCCTATCCTATTATCTTTTGATTTGTTTAATAGGTAAAATGCAAAGTAGGTTGTGCATTTGAGCAAATAAAACAATGTATATATCTTCACTTTGCGCTACCACAATAAATATTTTATCATATTTATTTACAAATTACAATGTTGGTTCTCAAAAAAATATTGTAACACTTGCAAAAACTATTGCAAAAATTGACCGAATATGTTAAAATGTTATCTGTGATTATTTTTGTCCTTGCTCGGAGATAAAATATGAATATTAAAAAAAACTTTGAAGTTGGAAAAATAAAAATTGAATACAGCTTTGACGAAAAGAGTCCAAATAATCTTAATAACAGACACTGTCACAATCAGTATGAAATTCTTTACGTTCTTGACGGTAGTGGTAAGTATATTGTTGAGGGAACGGAATATCCGATAAGACCGCGCACTCTTATGCTTTTTCCGCCTCTTGCTTATCATTGCGTACATCTTGATGAAAATATGCCTTATGAAAGGTATGTAGTTCATTTTTCAAAAGAAGACCTTACAAAAGAAACCGCTTCGTTTTTATCAGCGCTCTTTGACAAAAGTATTAGCGGTGTTGCAGAGTTTTATGCAGCTGACGCAATCTCTGCCACAATTTCAGCATTATTTGAACGATATGAGAATATTGATAAGCTTCCCGAACGAGAAAAGGCGGAATACGTACGTCTTATTACCTCAGAGCTGGTTTTACTTTTGTCTGTTGCGAATATGGAACGTATACCAAGGGATGAAATAGACCTTGGAGCCAGAATTATAAAATACTTGAACGAGCACATTGATAAAGATATTTCGCTTGATATACTTGCTAAAAAATTCTTTGTCAGCAAATACTACCTTTGCCGTGCATTCAAAAAGCATAACGGTATTTCGGTTCACGGATATATAAATCAGAAAAGAGTTATGTATGCAAAGCAACTGATAGAATCCGGCGAAACTGCATCAAGTGCGGCTTACAGGGTTGGTTTTGGTGACTATTCTGCATTTTATCGCGCGTACGTGAAGATTTTAGGCAAATCTCCGACGTGTCAGGATTTCTGAAAGGAGTACACATGGAATATAAGCTTTTAGATAAAATATCCTCTCCGTCAGATGTAAAGAAAATAGATGCACACGAAATGCCGGCACTATGTCAGGAAATACGAGAATTTCTCATAAATAATGTAGCAAAAACAGGGGGGCATCTTGCATCTAATCTCGGTGCGGTTGAGCTTTCCGTTGCTGTACACAAGGTTTTTGATTCACCGACCGACCACATCATTTTCGATGTTGGTCATCAAGCATACGCACATAAAATATTGACCGGACGCAAAGATAAATTTTCAACTATAAGAACAACCGGCGGACTTTCTGCCTTCACATCTATTAAAGAGAGCGAGCACGATGCGTTCGGTGCAGGTCACAGCTCTACATCGGTTTCCGCAGCACTCGGATTTGCAGAGGCGGACAAGCTTTGCGGCAAGGATTCATATACCGTTGCAATTCTCGGTGACGGTGCATATACGGGCGGAATGGTGCATGAGGCGCTGAATAACTGTTCTCCCGACTTGAAGCTTGTTATAATTCTTAACGAAAACGGAATGTCTATTTCCGTAAATAAAGGTCGCTTTGCCTCATATCTTTCTAGAGTTAGGGCATCAAAGGGATATAGAAAATGGAAAAATGGAACTAAATCATTTGTCGGTAAAATACCTCTTATAGGTTCTCCATTATCAAAATTTCTTTCGTTCCTTAAAGAAAAAATCAAGAATTTCTTTATGTCTCCAAACTATTTCGAGGACTTGGGTCTTTATTATATTGGTCCTGTCGACGGTAATGATTATAAAAAAGTCGAAAGCGCTCTTCAAGAAGCGAAAAGCCTTTCAAAAACTGTAATTGTACATCTAAAAACAACTAAAGGTAAGGGATTTTCTCCCGCAGAAAAGTCACCGGACGACTTCCACAGTGTCTATTCCGGAACGTTAGAGGATTCCTCTTTTCACAGTGTTTGCGCACAATCCCTTGTTGATTTTGCAAAGAATGACCCGCAAATTATTGCAATAACACCAGCCATGGGAATTGGTACGGGCTTTGCTGCATTTGAAAAGGAATTTCCTGAACGTTACTTTGACGTAGGCATTGCAGAAGAGCACGCTGTAACATTTGCCGCAGGACTCGCTGCAAACGGCTATAATCCTTGCGTTGGAATATATTCAACATTTCTTCAACGCGGATATGACCAGATAATTCACGATGTATGTCTACAGAATTTACCTGTCAAATTTTTTGTCGATAGGGCATCTCTTGCGGTTTCCGACGGAGCGACACATCACGGAATTTTTGACGTTGCATTCTTATCGCATATTCCAAATATGACGGTTTTGTCACCAATGACATATGGCTCACTCTGTGAAGCGGTAAAGTATGCTTTGCAATCCAAGACACCTATTGCGGTAAGATATCCTAATGCTAAAGAAAGTGAGCTCGTAGATAAAACTTTTTATCCCGACGGGAATTATAAAAGCTTTGGGGTTAAAGCGGATTTTGAAAAAGGCGAGGATATACCGTTTGTATTTATCACCTACGGTAATATTATTAAAAAAGTGATGGCAGCCAAGGAGTCCCTTACCGAAAGAGGATATAAAGTAGGAATAGTCTTACTTGAAAAACTTAAACCATACAACGAAATTTCCGATGCGGTTCTTCAGTATATATCAAAAGCTAAGCGTATAGTTTTTGCAGAAGAAGGCATTAAAAACGGTGGAGCAGCAATGCTTTTACGAGAAGAGCTGATGAAAAAAGACTCCTTAATTGCGCAAAAATATTTAATCGCTGCAATAGAAGACAACTTTGCATCACCCGAAAATAAATGCAATTTGTACGAGGAGCTGAAAATCGGTCCTGCTTCGCTTGCAGAAAAAATGATTGAATAATTATCAGAGTGTAGTATATGATAAATAAAGTTACCGAAAACAAATTAGAACAAACCTTTTTAGCGGTTCGCAATCTGATTTCAACAAAAGAGCATTTTGCATACGTTTTGACACTCGGATGTCAACAAAATGAAGCCGATAGTGAAAAGATTTCAGGTATGTTAACCCAAATGGGCTATACACTTACCGAAGAGCCGGAAAAAGCAGATTTTATAGCAATAAACACCTGTGCAATCCGCGAACACGCTGAATTAAAAGCGTTTTCGACAGTAGGTAGGTTTAAGATTTTGAAGCAACAAAATCCCGAACTGATTATCGCAGTTTGCGGTTGCATGGCAGCCGAACCAAAAGTAATTGAAAAAATTAAAAAAAGCTTCTATTACGTTTCTTTTACATTAGAGCCAAGTCAGCTCTACCGCTTTCCAGAACTTGTGCTTAATACTCTTCTAAATCGAAAAAGGGCATTTCTTTTCGGAAGCGAAAATCCCGTAATACAAGAAGGATTACCTACTGTAAGAAAATCCCAATTCAAAGCATGGGTTTCTATAATGTATGGCTGTAACAATTTTTGCTCATACTGCATAGTCCCTTACGTTCGCGGGCGTGAAAGAAGCAGAAATAGTGAAGACATAATAAAGGAGTGTAATGAACTGGTAAAGGCAGGGTATCGAGAAATTACCTTGCTCGGCCAGAATGTAAATTCCTATTCGTCCGATATAAATTTTGCATCATTATTAGAAAAAGTGGCAAATATCGACGGAGATTTTATAATACGCTTTATGACAAGCCATCCAAAAGATGTTTCTGATGAACTTATTGAGGTTGTCACCAGATACTCGGGAAAAATCGCCCCCTCATTCCATTTGCCGTTGCAATCGGGCAATGACCGTGTTCTTAGAGATATGAACCGTCATTACAACATGGAAAAGTATTTAAGCACGGTGAAAAAGCTTAGAGAAAAAAATCCCACGATAGCTCTGACAAGCGACATAATAGTCGGATATCCTGGTGAAACAGAGGATGAATTCGCCGACACACTTACAGCACTTGAAAAAATAAAGTTTGATATGGTTTTTTCTTTTATTTACTCACTAAGAGAGGGAACTCTGGCGGCAAAAATGCCGGGACATTTACCTTATGAAATAAAATCAGAGAGAATGTCCCGTCTTTTGAAGCTGCAAACAGAAATTTCAAAGGAAAAAAATCTCTGTTATGTCGGAGAAGTTCAGCGCGTACTTGTGGATTCAGAGGAATTTTTAGATGGAATCTTGCACTGTAAAGGAAGAAGCCCCTCAAACAAGCTTGTTCATTTTACATCAAATGAATCTTGTACAGGAAAATTCAAGAATATAAAAATCGTTCGTGCAGGCGCATTTGACCTGTTCGGAGAAGAAATAAGAGGATAAATTAATGACAAAAATCATTGAACTTGCACATGCACTTGGAGAAGAAATAGCAAAAAGTGATGAAATCAAAAACTTAAACAGAACAAAAGCTGCGTTTGATTCTAATGCAGAGCTTCAGAAAAAAATGAGCGAATATGAGGCGGAAAGACTTTTACTAGGTCAGGAATTTGCCAAGCCAACGGAAGAAGCAGACAAAATTGCTATTGCGAATCTTAAAGCAAGGATACAGGAATTGACATCGGAAATTGCAAAAGATCCAATATATATTGAGTTTGCAAACGCCCAAAATTCCATGAACAACCTTATGAACTCTGTTAATGCGGAAATTAAATTCTGTATTACAGGAGAAAGACCCGATAATTGCACACATGATTGCTCTACTTGCGGTGGTTGCTCGCATTGATTAAAATTCCTTTGGAGGACTATTAACTATGTCTGTTATTATAGAGCGTCGCTCAGATTTACAAACGGTAACTCCTATGATGAGTCAATATCTTGAAATTAAAAATCAGTATGACGGTTATATACTTATGTACCGCCTTGGAGATTTTTATGAGTGCTTCTACGAGGATGCGCTTATTGCCTCAAAAGTATTGGAGCTTACCCTCACCTCAAGAGATTGCGGTGACGGGAAACGAGCTGCAATGTGCGGAGTCCCGTTTCATAAAGCTGATATCTATATAGCGCGCCTTGTAGAAAAAGGATATAAGGTTGCAGTCTGCGAACAAATCGGCGACCCTAAGGAAGCTGTGGGCCTAGTTAAAAGGAGTGTTACTAGAGTTGTAACTCCGGGCACTATAACCGATGGAAGCGTGCTTTCAGATTCGGAAAACAATTTTTTGCTTTCGCTGTGCTATGGCAAAAGTGGGGCAGGTGTTGGATTTGTTGATGTTTCTACAGGTGAAATTTCGGTAACATTTGTTTGCGGTGACGATATGGAGACCAAAATACATAATGAAATTCACGCATATCAGCCCTCAGAAGCCATAATCAATTTACCAATTGAAAAGTGTACTGACCTAAACCGTCTTTTTGCAGAAAAAATGAATACTCTCGCCAACTTCAATGCCGCTCGACTTTTCGATTACGACAGGGCAAGAGATTTGGTGAAAACAGTTTTTTCAAGTGAATATGATAAGCTCACTGAGCCGGAAATGATAATGTCTGTCGGTGCACTTGTCGCATATATCAATGAAACGCAAAAAAGTAGTGTCACATTTGTAAAAGAGTTGAATGTCTATTCAAAAGGACAGTTCTTGGAATTAGATGCGAATACAAGGCGAAATCTAGAACTTGTTGAATCGATGAGGACAAAGGATAAGCGCGGTTCGCTGCTTTCCGTCATTGACAAATGTGAAACGGCTATGGGAAAGCGGCTTTTACACTCTTGGCTGCTGCGCCCATTGCTTAATCCGGTTCTTATATCAAAAAGGCAGTCGGCAGTTGCTGATTTGTTTAAGGATGCTAAAAAGAGATCCGCTCTTGCGCAGCTGCTCTCCGATATTCTCGACCTTGAACGTCTTACAGCAAGAGCTGTTTATGGCTCTGCAAATCCTAAAGAATTAAAAGCAATATGCTCAAGCATTAAGAAACTGCCCGAAATTAAATCCTTGATTTCTGATTTTGAATCCGATTCGATTAGAAGCATAGCAAATCAAATGGACACGCTTGATGATATAGCAAATCTTCTTGATGATGCGCTTGTTAATGATCCTCCTCTCTCGGTTAGAGATGGCGGAATAATAAAAGAGGGTTTTAATGCCGATATAGATTATTATCGTTCGATAAAAGAAAACGGCTCGGCAATAATGGATTCTATAGAGGAACGCGAAAAGGAAGCAACGGGAATAAAGACGCTTAAGGTTAAATTTAACAAAATCTTCGGTTATTATATTGAAGTATCCAAATCATTCATTAATGATGTTCCGGACAGGTACATACGCAAACAAACTCTCACAAATTGCGAACGATATATTACTCAAGAGCTAAAGGACATGGAAACTACTATTTTAAGTGCCGACGAAAAGCTTGTCAATCTTGAGTATGAGCTTTTTGTTACACTACGAAACTTTATTTCTGACAACTGCACCAGAATAAGAAATACAGCAACTCTTATTGCAGAGCTTGACGTCTATGTTTCTTTTGCTACTGTTGCAAGCAGAAATGGTTATGTACGTCCCGAAGTAGACCTTTCTGACAAAATATACATTAAGGATGGCAGGCACCCGGTAGTAGAAAAATTTGTCAGGGACTCATACTTTGTGCCAAACGATACTTCTCTTGATACCTCTAAAAATCGCATAATGATGATTACAGGTCCTAATATGGCTGGTAAATCCACCTATATGCGCCAGGTAGCAATCATTACGATTATGGCACAAATCGGCTCGTTTATCCCTACACACAAAACAAATATTGGTATAGTAGACAAAGTATTTACCCGTGTCGGTGCCTCTGATGATCTTGCATCGGGTCAATCCACATTCATGCTGGAGATGAATGAGGTTGCCGCAATTCTTAAGAACGCGACAAGACGTTCTCTAATCATTTACGATGAGGTTGGTAGAGGTACAAGCACATTTGACGGCATGGCGATAGCAAGAGCTGTTGTTGAATATACACATTCGAAAAAAATCGGCGCAAAAACCCTATTCGCAACTCATTATCATGAGCTAGTAGATATGGAAGACAGTTTCGAAGGAATAGTTAATTACAATATTGCCGCAAAGAAAAGGGGAGACTCGGTTATCTTTTTACGCAAAATAGTTCGCGGAGGTACTGACGATTCTTACGGAATCGAGGTTGCAAAATTGGCGGGAATTCCCTCAGAGGTCATAAGACGAGCTAAGGAAATTCTACTTCAAATAGAGCAAAAGAGCACTTCCGAAAGACCAACCCCTATAGCCAATAATACTGAGCCGGATTTGTTTACAGCAATTATTGCTTCTCGCGATTCCGAGGTCGCTGAAAAAATCAGAGAGGTGGATATAAACACACTCACCCCAATAGAAGCAATGAATCTCTTATACGAATTAAAGAAAATCTTAAACGACTGATATTTCGGAGTAAAATATGGGAAAAATCAATATTCTCGGCTTTGAAATGGCAAATCTTATTGCCGCCGGTGAGGTGGTGGAAAGACCATCATCTGTACTTAAAGAATTGATAGAAAACTCAATAGATTCAGGTGCAACTAATATTGTTGCCGAAATCAAACGCGGAGGGGTTGCTCTTATTCGCGTAAGCGACAACGGATGCGGCATGGATAAGTCTGACTTGCCCGTAGCTATCAAAAGACATGCAACGAGTAAAATTAAGGAGAAAGAGGACCTCGATTCGATAATGACTCTCGGATTTAGAGGTGAAGCACTTGCTGCAATTTCTTCTGTATCAACCATGACTATCATAAGTAAAACAAAAGAAAGCGAAATCGGCAGCATGCTTACTGCCGAGGCGGGTCAGGTTGTCGATATTTCAGATGTCAGCTCGGCAGACGGTACTACAGTCGTTGTTGAAAACCTTTTCTACAATGTTCCTGCAAGACGTAAATTCTTGAAAAAGGATTCTACAGAGGCAATGAATGTTGCCGCTCTTGTTGAAAAGGTTGCACTTTCCCGTCCCGATATATCTATACAGCTTCTTATAGACGGAGAAGAACGCTTCAGAACTCCCGGTGACTCAGACCTGCTCAACTGTATATATTCGATATACGGTAAGGATTTTTCAGAGAAGCTTATTTATGCTTCAGGTACTTCAAACGGAATAAAGGTACACGGTTATATCGGAAGAAGTGATAATGTAAAAAGAAACCGCAACTATCAAAATGTTTTTATAAACGGCAGATATGTAAAAAGCATGACGGTTATGGCTGCCATAGAGAAGGCATATACTTCTTATATTGCACCAGAATGCTTCCCAACCTGTGTTTTATTTCTTGAAATGAATCCGGGTGTTGTTGATGTCAATGTCCACCCGGCAAAGCTTGAGGTTAAATTTTCTGACGAGCGTGTGATTTTCGAATCGGTGTATTACACCTTGAAAAGCGCACTCGAAACGCACGAATACCGTCCCGAGCTTACGCTTACCGGAAACAACAAGCATGCAAGAAACCCGATAGCTGCATATGTGCCGATTGGTGAGGATACTAAAGGAAAGCAACTTTCAGTAAAAAAGGAATTTTATACTCCGACTCCCGAAAATCCCTACCAGATTAAATCTGCAGTTGAAAGAATTTCAACTCCGAAAAAAGATAACGACTTTAGCCGTCCTCTTCTTTTTGGAAATGGCTCAATCCGTCAAAGCTCAACACCAAGCATGACACCCAAAGAATCGGTAGAGCTTCTTGACAGATATAAAAAAACGCTTGCCGTAAATGAAGAAGCGCAAGCTTCAAAAAGCGCTCAAATCAAGGAAAAGGAAGAGAAGAAGGAATATAAGATAATCGGTGAAGCATTTGATTGTTACGTTATGGTAGAGCATGAAGATTCGATTTTGATAATCGATAAGCACGCTGCCCATGAAAGAGTAATATTCGAGGACCTGAAAAGAAAGCAGCTCGCTTCGCAGAAAATAGCTTCACAATCACTCATGCTTCCCATTTCAGTAATTCTTTCACCGGAAGAAATTTCGACCGCAAAAGAATACTATTCGGAAATTCATGCCGTAGGGTTTGAGTACACAATTAATGAAAAAGCAGCGGATATTACCGAAATTCCGTCAGCAATAAGTATTTGTGACGCCGAAGGACTTTTTGTTGAGCTTCTTGATGAGATTTCTACAGGCATCGGAAAGCCGGATGTTACTATAAAAACAATTAACGAAAAAGCGCTCTATCAAATTGCATGCAAAGCAGCTATAAAGGGCGGACGGGTCTATGACAAGAATATAATTAATTGGCTTGTATCTGAGCTTCTTAGACTCCCCGATATAACAGTTTGCCCACACGGCAGACCTGTTGCCTATAAGCTCACTAAACGCGAGATGGATAAACAATTTGATAGAATCAAGTGAAATCTATACAGGTATTTTTGAGAGGATTTTTTAATGGGAAAATTCACACTTCTTAAGAAAGAAGGAAAAGCAAGAAGAGGAAGATTTGAAACTGTACATGGAACAATTGAAACTCCGGTTTTTATGAATGTCGGTACTTCCGGTGCAATTAAAGGCGGCATTTCGACAAATGACCTTAAGGATGTTAACTGTCAGGTGGAACTTTCAAATACGTATCACTTACATGTAAGACCGGGTGACGCCCTCATACGTCGAATGGGCGGTATTCATAAATTTTTTAATTGGGACAGACCCGTGCTCACAGATTCCGGTGGATTTCAGGTGTTTTCTCTTGCAAAGCTTCGCAAAATTAGTGAAGAGGGCGTTTCATTTAATTCACATGTAGATGGAAAGCGTATTTTTATGGGTCCTGAAGAGTCAATCCGCATTCAATCAAATATCGGCTCTACTATTGCTATGGCATTTGATGAGTGTGTTGAAAATCCTGCTCCCTATGAATATGTGAAAGCTTCCCACGAAAGAACAATAAGATGGTTGAAGCGTTGTCGTGCCGAGCTTGATAAGCTAAATAAGGAAGAGGGAACTGTTAACCCGAGCCAAATGCTTTTTGGCATAAATCAAGGTGGAACGTATGACGATTTGAGAATTGAAAACATGAAGCAGATACGCGAAATCGAATGTGACGGTTATGCCATAGGCGGTCTTGCCGTTGGTGAAGCAACCGATGTTATGTATCATATTATTGAAACTGTTGAGCCGTATATGCCTGAAGACAAGCCCCGTTACCTCATGGGAGTGGGAACACCTCAAAATATCGTAGAAGGAGTCTACAGAGGCGTTGACTTCTTCGATTGTGTTATGCCAAGCCGCAATGCGCGTCACGGAAATCTCTTTACTTGGAAGGGAAAAATTAACCTTTTAAATGAAAAGTATATAGATGATGCCCGTCCTATTGCCGATGAGTGCGCATGCCCCGCTTGTAAAAGCTATTCGCGCTCATATATCCGTCATCTCTTCAAAGCAAAGGAAATGCTTGGTATGCGCCTTGCAGTTCTCCATAATCTATATTTTTACAACGACCTTATGCTGAAAATACGCGAAGCACTTGATAATGGCACTTACGAAGAATTTTATCAAAAGTATCATAATCTCTTGGCTGAACGAAGAGCAGATTAAAAATAAAATGGGCGGCTTTTAAAGCCGCCCTAAAATATTGTTTATTTATTTTGCCCTTTGCAATGACCGTCAAACATACCGGTCATGTCAGCAAAGAATTTTGAATCCCCAACATCCTTAAACCCAAGAGCGCGCAGCATTCTTTCATCTGCTGCATTTTCTGATGCTTTGCAGGCGTGTACGCCGCATAAATCAATAAAATTCATAACAGCTCTGCCAAGTATAAACATGGCCTCGAAATCGGAATAGTTTGCTCTCGGTTTAAGGGAGTGTAAATATCCGCATCCCGAAAGGATATCAAACTGTGCAAATCCCATTAGCGAGCCGTCATCCTGATTTATCATTGAAAAGGCAAAATATTCTGGTATGTATTCACAAAGACATTCTTTTGCAAATTGTTTTTGTATATTTTTGTCTTGTATTGGAGAAATCTTAAACATCTTTTCACCTTCTTCTTAGTTTTGTGGCTTTGTAAAGGTAATCTACCTCATTCTCTTCGAGAAATCTCCATTTACCAACAGGTAAATTGTTAAGCTTGATTTCACCTATAGATACACGTGAAAGACGCTTGACTGTCAATCCGACATGCTCGCACATTTTTCTTATTTGTCTGTTTCTGCCTTCTCTTAAGGTCATCTTGAGAACGCTACCACTTTCGTCTGTTGAAGAAAGAGAAACTTCCACGGGCATAATTTCATACCCGTCTATTGTCATAGCAGAGCTAAGCTCCTCTATTTGTTCGTCCGATACTGTTTCCTTAACCTTTACTCTGTAGATTTTCGGCAAGCTGTATCTTGGATGGGTAAGACGGTTTTTTAATTCTCCGTCATCAGTTAACAAAAGCATGCCTTCGGATATTAAATCTAACCGTCCGACAGGGTATATGCGAGCTTCAATATCAGATATAAGATCGGTGACACACTTTCTTCCTCTGTCATCAACAGTGCTCGAAAGATATCCGCGTGGCTTGTTAAGCAGTATGTATGTGTATTTTCTCTTTTCAAATTTAACTTTCCTTCCGGAGATGGTGACAATGTCCTTTTTCGGATCGATTTTCATTCCAAGCTCGGCAACGTGTCCATTTACAGACACATTGCCTTTTTTTATCTCTTCTTCAGCTGCTCTGCGTGACATAAGTCCGGCATCAGCAATAAATTTTTGAAGTCTTATTAGTTCCATATACTTATCCTTAATAGTTGTTATTATCAAATAGAAAAAATGTGTTCTTTTTCTTGATTTCAATGCTTTCTCGCGAAATTAGCGGTATAGAACCAATTTCGACCCCGTTTTTTGTAAATATTACTTTACCAAGAACCTCGCCCTCTTGAATTGGAGCACTAAAGTAACGTGAGAGAAAAACCTCTGTTTTATATTCCGAGCCATCCTTGTCGGAAATATAGGAAAATGGCTCTAAATTTGATATTTTTACAGACGTTTGTTTGCCGTTAATTACGGGAATTTCATAAGAAAAGCTACCCACATCGGCAAGGTGTTGAATTTCGAGCACGGAATAACCGAAATCGAGCATTTTGGTATGGTCACTCCAGTCGTCAGGTGCGTTAATTGTTACACAAATGAGAGTAAGTCCGTCTTTGTCTGCAGCACTTACCAAAGAGCGTCCCGTCTTTTTTGTAAATCCGGTTTTAACTCCGATACACCCCTCGTAGCTTTTCAAAAGCTTGTTGTGATTAACCAGAACTCGCTTCGTAAGCGAGCTTTCAACGGTCTTTATTTTTGTAGATGCAATTTCTCTGAAAGCTTCATTCTCAAGTGCTTTTGCCGTTATAATAGCAAGATCGGAAGCCGTCGTGTAATGTTCCTTATCGTCAAGGCCATGAGGGTTTGTAAAATTCGTGTTTTTTGCACCAAGCTCCTGTGCTTTCTCGTTCATAAGTTTCGCAAATTCTTGTATGCTTCCGGATATTCTATATGCAAGAACCTCTGCGGCATCATTTGCACTCTGCAAAATCAAAGCGTATATCAAATCTATCGCCCGCATAGTTTCACCGGGCTTAAGATATATAGATGACCCTTCGATTCCTACAGCATTTGAATCAGCTGTAATCAATTCCTCCGGGGGCAGATTTTCTAAAGCAATAAGAGCTGTCATTATTTTGGTTGTACTAGCCATTCCCAGTCGTTCATCTTCGTTTTTGGTGTATAAAAAACGTTTTGTGCGTGGTTCGTAAAGCACTGCCGCCTTTGCACTTACAGAGGGGATTTTTTCCGAATGTGAAGACGCGACAAAGGTAAATAGAGTTAGAATTACACTTGTTATAACCAAAAGGTATATTAGTCTGTTTCTATTATCGTACATAAAAATTCCTCCGTCCTTATTTTAACGAGGAACGCTCAATATATACGAAGTAAATTATGACATTACGTCTTTGATTTTTTTTATTATTTCAGGTGAATGCTCAATAAGCGAAAGGGCATGGTCAAGACTCGCATTCGAGGTTTGGGAAATCGGTATAAGATTTACCTCGGCGTTTTTGCCAACGGTAAGAAATGCAATAGGCGTTATCGAAACACCGCTTCCGCCGCCTCCGCCAAAATTTTGATTGTTTATGAGCTTTTTTTGCCCAAAATCAAGACCTCCTGTCGCAAAACCTATTGCAACCTTTGAAATCGGAATTACAGTAACACCGCTTGGTGTGTGAATCGGTGCGCCGATAGCATTTTCTATATCGGTGAAACCCTTGATGCCGTCAAGGGAAGTTTTTATAATATCGCCCATTTTCGTTTCAGACAATTTTCCATCCACTCTTTCGTACTTTTATTGCAATAAAGGAAAAGAAAGCAATTAATAAATCAAAGAGCTTAAAATAGAAAGTCATATCAAAATTTAGTGAACCTTGTCCGGTGTTGCTTGAAAATATTACCTCGTCATTCGATTCAAAAAATAGTTTTCTCGATTTTGCCTGCAAATATGCAATCGCCACGCACACAAAATTATAAAGATTGTATTGTCTCACAAAGTAAGTGTCGACTTCGGATTTTGCAAATAAAACTATTTCCTTAATATATATATTTGACTTTGAAATGAGCTTTTCAACCATAACCCTTGTCGGCAAAATGTTAGAAGCTTTTTTTCGTAAACGCTTGAAAAAAGTTGCTTTTTTCTTTTTTTTGCTTTTTCGATGGGGATATAGTATCAGGTGAAAATGAAAAAATTTTATATCTATAATAAGCTCGTCGAATTTATAGATACGCACAGAAATTGTTTGCAATAAAGTGAAAAGAGTAAATATTAGAATCGAAAATAATAGGTTCGCCATAAAACTCCTTAAATTGAAGATATGTATGGCGAAAGTATTTATATGTCGATAACAATATTGTCTTCAGCCGAGGGCTCTATATGTTCTTCATTATTTTCCTGTTCCGGAGGTGGAGCTATTTCAGCTTCGTCTGTCGCTTGAACCTGCGGAATGTCCATCTGCTGTTGTTCGGGCATTACGTCATCCGTCATTCTTGCTTTTTCAAACACTTTTATCAGTTCCTCGGTTGTCTTTGGAAGAGAAGACAGGTCTTTGAGACCGAAGCAGCGTAAGAAGTCGGGAGTTGTCCCGTAAAGCATGGGTCTTCCCGGTGCATCTAAGCGCCCCTTTGATTCAATTAGACCTCTGTCAATGAGATTATTCATGGCATAAGAGGAATCGACGCGGCGTAGGGTATCAACAAATACTCTTGTAACCGGTTGATTGTAGGCAACAATAGCCAAAACCTCCATCGAAGATGTTGAAAGTGTACCGCTTTTTCTAATACCGAGTGCCTCTCTGATTTCGGGAAGATAATATTGCTTTGTACATAGCTGGCAGGAATCAGCAAAGGTTAAAAGCATAACGCCTCTTTTGATTTCCGGATTATTATATTTAAGAGAGTATTCGAACACAAGATCCTTAATTTTACCGGGAGTGGAGTCAAATACCCTTGCAAGAGTTGCGTACGAAATAGGATGGCCTGCTGCAAAAAGTATCGCCTCGAGTGCCTCTTCAAATACAACATCTCTGCATTCCTCTTCATTTATTGAATTGTTATCAGCTTCTGCCGCCGTTTCAACAGCTTCGAGTGCCTCTTCTGCTGTAAGCATAGCTTCTGTCATTATTCATTCTCCTCGTCTTCGGTATTTTCTTTATCGTCTTCGGGGGACGCATCAAACTCACTTCCGGAAGCGCTTGTAGGTACGTAGTCAGGGTTGAGCTTGAATTTCATGGAAAGACCCGTTTCATTGTATTCGATGACGTCATCGTAAGATATAAATGTGGTAATCGTGATTCTGCCTATTTTTATCAGCTCAAGAATTCCCATAAATCTTGCTACGAGCTCCGCTCGAGAATCGGCATCTTTTAATAAGAAGAATAAAGATGCTTCTTCGTGTTCTACGAGCAAAGCACAGATTTCTTCTATTTTTTCTTCAACAGAAACAATTTTTCTTTTAATAAGAGGACTTACCAATTCCTTGGGAGTCTTTTCTGATTCCGCTACTTTTATGCGCCTCATGACCGCGTTGAGAGCTTTTATCAAAAGCTCGGGATCAAGATCAAGCGGAAGTCCGCGCTCTGGAGGTATATCGTCAGTCCCTTTAACGTATCTGCCGGAAAACTCTTCGTAGAGGGGCTTAAGCTCCTTAACAGCCATCTTTGCCTGTTGGTAAAGCAAAAGTGCATCGGCAATTTCACGTCTTGGGTCGTTTTCGGTCCCTTCCTCGTGAGGCAAAAGCATTCTGCTTTTAATCAGCATAAGCTCACTCGCCATTACGATAAATTCACTCGCAATTTCAAGATCCATTCGCTGAGCTTCCTCTATATATTCCATATATTGGTCGCAAATCATAGCAATCGGAATATCGGTAATTGAGACCTTGTTTTTGCTTATAAGTGTAAGCAAAAGGTCTAGAGGACCTTCAAATTGGTCTAATCTGTAGGTAACCTGTTGGGCCATAAATAAACCTCTCTATAATGTCAGACTTTGAAAAAGGGAATAAGCTCCCATAAGTAGAAGAAAGCGTTGGATATGAAATTTGTAATGTAAGATAAAAGGGCGGGTAGTGAAATAACAGTTGCAACAGTTGATAATACAGGATTTTTCGCCACAAAGGCAAATGAAAGTAAAAATCTCGAGATAACCGAACCGCCAAGCAGCCAAATAACCATACCCCAATAGAATATGCGCTCATATTTCATGAATGCAAAATATGTCTTGTTCGGAAGTACAGCTCCCAGTAATCTTGATCCGTCAAGCGGAGGGATTGGGATAAGGTTAAAAATCGCAAGACTTATGTTGATTATATGAAATATATATAAGAAATTAATTGCGTTCGATACGAACAAAAACAAAAACTCGTTTTTGAAAGATACGTCGACGAAAATGCTTTCCAGCAGCACAACGAAAAATGCGGAAAAAAACGCGCAAATAAGATTAGTAAGAGGACCCGCTAAAGCAACCAGTGCAAAATCGCGTTTTGGTTTTTTGAAATTGAGTGGATTTATCGGTACCGGCTTTGCCCAACCGAAATGAAACAATATCATTGACAAAGCACCAATGGGGTCTATATGCCGAAGAGGATTAAGAGACAGCCGCCCAAGATTTTTTGCAGTATCGTCACCGAGCTTATACGCAACAAAACCGTGCGCAAATTCGTGCAGCGTTAATATAATTAATACCGCAAGGGCGGAAATAGCATAATACGAAATATCATTCATATCTGTTTTTCCTTATTTTTGAGTAATCTTCTCGGTTATTTTATTCCAAAGCACATCTTTTCCTTCTTTAGTTACTGATGAAAAGGGAATGACTGAAATACCTGTGCCAAGGAAAAATTCATTTTCAATATTTTTTATAGCTGCAGCCGCCTGCGCTTTTGAAAGCTTGTCGGTTTTTGTGGCAACTACAATGAATGGGACAGAAGAATCTATAAGCCAATTAATCATAAGAATATCGTCGTCTGTCGGACCTATTCTCGCATCTATAAGTTGGATTACAAGCTTTAAGGTGTCGGCGGAAGGATTGTTTACAAAATAATCCTCCGTAAGAGAGCTCCACACCTTCTTTGATTCCTTTGAGCGTTTGGCATAACCGTATCCCGGCAAATCCACAAGGAAAAACTTTTTGTCAATATCGTAATAATTGATTGTTATTGTTTTTCCCGGCGCCGAAGAAACCCTCGCTAAAGATTTTCTGTTCAGCATTGTGTTGATAAGTGAGCTTTTACCAACGTTTGAACGTCCGGAAAGAGCAATCTCAGGACGAGGATCCTTAGGAAATTGCTTTTGACTTCCTACCGTTAATGCTATACGTACATTATTGACATTAATGTTCATTTTTATATCCTTATATTTTAAGTGCTATTTTCAAAACCTCATCAGCGCTTTTGCAAGGAATAAAATTGAGATTTGAACGTGCCTCGCTGTCTATTTCGTCAAGATCTCTCATATTTTCCTCCGGAAGTATGACGGATTTTATTCCCGCTCTGTATGCAGCTAAGGTTTTTTCTTTAAGGCCTCCGATAGGCAATACTTTACCCGAAAGTGTAACCTCTCCTGTCATAGCAATGCCTTTGTTGACAGGAATTTGTCCGAGCGCACTCACGATAGCCGTAACCATGGTGATTCCGGCAGAAGGGCCGTCCTTTGGAATAGCTCCTTCGGGAAAGTGAATATGTATATCGGTATTTTTGTAGAAATCTTGCGGAATATCGTATTTTGATGCTATGGTTCTTACATAAGAATGAGCGATTTTTGCAGATTCCTTCATAACATCACCAAGTGAACCTGTAAGCTCTATTTTTCCTGTACCGCTCATAGCAGCTACTTCAACCTTGAGTAAGTCTCCGCCTGATTGAGTATAAGCAAGACCGTTCACTACTCCGATTGAATCACCGTCATCCGCCATTTCCGGAATAATTTTCGGTTTGCCAAGAAATTCGGATATGTTTTTCTCTGTGATTCTTACAGATTTTGCATCGGTTTCGGCAATCCTTTTCGCACTTTTACGTATCAAAGAAGCAAGCTCCCTTTCAAGATTGCGCACACCAGCTTCTTTTGTATAACTTTTTATAAGCTCAAGTATTCCCGCATCTGTTATGGAGAACATCCTCCTCGTTACGCCGTTGCGCTTAAGCTGCTTTGGAATAAGATGATTTTTTGCTATAGCAAGCTTTTCTGTGTCTGTATATGTAGAAAGCTCTATAATTTCCATTCTGTCAAGCAAGGGAGTAGGGATACCCTCGTAACTGTTAGCAGTAGCGATAAAGAGAGCGTCGGAAAGATCAACAGGGATTTCCATGAAGTTGTCACGGAAAAATTTGTTTTGTTCGGGATCAAGAACCTCAAGCAGAGCAGATGTTGGGTCGCCTCTGAAATCTCTTGACATTTTATCTATTTCGTCAAGTACAATTACAGGGTTTACCGCTTTTGCACTTATAATCGCTGTAATAATCCTTCCCGGCATTGCGCCGACGTAAGTCTTTCTGTGACCTCTGATTTCTGCCTCGTCGTGCATACCTCCAAGTGCAACACGTGCATACTTGCGCTTAAGTGCTCGTGCAATAGATGCAGCTACTGAGGTTTTTCCCGTGCCGGGAGGACCTACAAGGCATATAATTTGATTTTTTACATCGGGAGAAAACTGCTTGACCGCAACAAATTCAAGTATCCTCTCTTTGACCTTTTTAAGTCCGTCGTGGTCTGCATCCAAAACCTTTCTCGCTTCCGCAACCGTAACCTTATCCGAGGTCTTGATGGAGAAGGGAAAATCAAGGCAAGTATCAAGATATGAACGCAGCACTGATGCTTCTGCAGCGCCAAACGGAGTTTTTGCAAGCTTGTTGAGTTCTTTATAAAGCTTTTCTTTTATTTCCTCGGAAAGCTTTGCTGATTCAATTTTTGCCTCGTATTCTCTTATCTCGTCGTCATCGTCATCGCCAAGCTCGGATTGAATTGCCTTTATCTGCTCGCGAAGAAAATAATCCTTTTGATGCTTATCAATTTTCTCTCGCACTTGCATTTGGATTGTATGTTCACATTCGAGGAGCATTCCCTCCTCGCCTAAGGCAACAAGAAGCTTTTCAAGGCGGCTCTTTACGTTTAACGCCTCAAGAATTGTCTGCTTATTTTTGTAATCAATAAGTGCTGAGGATGCTACAAAGTCGGCAAGATAACCCGGGTCCGTAACAGCTTCGGCTGCAAGTCGCATATCGTCGGTAAAGCTTGGGTGTATATTCTTAAGATTAGCAAGGTGTCCCTTGACTTCCATCACAAGCGCATCTAAATTGGGAGTAGAGGGCGTTGATCTTAGGGATTTCTTTTCAACTACATCTGCAAACAGATGACCGGATGAAATTGAAATAGAAGCGATTTTTGCACGGGAAATACCCTCGAAAACTACATTAAGAGTTCCGTGTGGATTTTTAACAACATGCTTGATTTCTGCTATAACACCGAATTTATATAAATCCTTTTCTTTCGGCATTTCACAAGCGATGTCCTTTTGTGTGACAAGCAACATTTTGGCATCGTGCATTGTCGCTGCTGTCGTGAATGCCTTAAGCGAGGACGGACGCGCTATTTCGATGTTCATCTGAACAGCAGGAAAAGCGACAAGACCTCTTAAGGGAAGTATTGGCAGATTTAAAAATGTATATTCATTGTTTTCAGTTGACATTAAAACACCTCAAAATACAAAATATCATAAAAATACATACTATTATACCATACCATAAAAATAAAATCTACACTTTTTGTAAAATATTTTATATTTTCCGTTTTTGCATTGAAAAATATTTTTTCAAAACCTATTGACAAATAACTATATAGGTGTTATAATACACGAAGTGAGAAGTATAGCTTCTCTTATCAAGCAGAATTCCGTTCTCACCATACCGCAGGGGCGCGTATGGTTAATACTTACTATCCAAGTTTTTTGCGATAGGTGTGTGCATACGGAATTTCTGTATGCATTTTTGTTTTTTTGGAGGTATATTACCATTAGCACTAACAACAAGGATTTGCCTATTAATGATGAAATTAAGGCCGCTGAAGTACGAGTAATCGGAGCATCTAATGAGCAGGTTGGAATTATGAAGCTTGAGGATGCAAAAGCATACGCCTATAAGAATGGCGTTGACCTCGTTTTGATAGTTCCTAACGCAACTCCCCCTGTTTGCCGCGCAATTGACTATGGAAAGTTCTGCTTTGAACGTGACAAAAGAGAGAAGGAAGCTAAGAAAAAGCAGGTAACTGTTAAAGTAAAGGAAATTCAGCTTTCTTGCCGTATTGAGCAGCACGATTTCGATACAAGAGTTAATCACGCAAGAAAATTTCTTGCCGAAGGCAATAAGGTGAAAGCTGTTGTTCGCTTCAAAGGAAGAGAAATGTCGCATATGGACCTTGGCCGCGAAGTTATCGAAAGATTTCAAGAGGCGTGTCTTGGCGTAGGCATGGCAGAAAAGAAACCGTCCCTTGACGGAAGATTTATGTCAATAATCATCTCGCCTGTAAAGCCGGACAAAAAATAATAAGGATTAAAAAGGGTAGAACCCAAGAAAAGGAGAATAAATTATGGGAAAAATTAAGACACATAAGGCATCTGCTAAGAGATTTTCTCTCACAGGTAGCGGTAAAATTAAAATGTCTCACAACAACCACCGTCACAATCTTGGTCTTAAGACCGCAAAACGTAAAAGAGGTCTTCGCAAGAGCGCAATTTTGAGCGAGTCTTTTGCGCCTACTTACAGAATGCTTATTCAGAAGTAATAAGTGAACACGAGAAAATTTGGAGGATGATATAAAATGGCAAGAGTTAAGGGCGCTTTAATGACGCGCAAAAGAAGAAAGAGCATTCTCAAGGCTGCTAAGGGTTATTGGGGAGCAAAATCAAAGCATTTTAAGATGGCGAAGCAAGCCGTTCTCAAAAGCGGTAACTATGCTTTCGTTGGACGCAAGCAGAAAAAGAGAGATTTTCGTACCCTTTGGATTGCAAGAATTTCTGCACAGGCAAAGGTTAACGGCATGAATTATTCAACACTTATGCACGGCCTCAAGGTTGCAGGAATCAATCTTAACCGCAAGATGCTCGCAGAAATTGCAGTTGCTGATAAGGAAGCATTTGCAACTATCTGCGAAAAAGCTAAAGCTGCACTTTGATATAAAATCCCGGTTTTCCTATAGAGGTTAACCGGGAATTTTTTTGAATTGGAGATACTATGAAAGTTTGTAACGATGTTATAGCAAGTAGAAATAATCCTATTGTAAAATGGGCGGCATCACTTGCTAATAAGAAGGGAAGAGAGGATGCCCGTGCCTTTTTGGCAGAAGGTGAAAAGCTCACTAAAGAGGCGCTCGAAGCAGGATTGCCTGTAAGCCATCTCTTTTTTCTTGAAAGCAAATACTCGGAACTAATGTCTGGTTTATCAAAGTTAATAGAGAGCACCCAAAATTCAGAACTGAAAATATATGTGCTAAAGGACACAGCATTCGAAAAAATTTCAACAGAAAAAGCCCCTCAAGGTGTTATCAGTGTTATAAAGTATCTTGACTTTTTTCAAGATATGGATATAATGTATAAGGAAGAGTTTTTTCTCCAAGCAGATGAAAGAGCACTGATTCTTGATTCAGTTCGCGACCCTGGAAATCTTGGTGCAATAATTAGAAGCGCGGTAGCTTTCGGTACTGAGCACATTATTCTTACCGGGGATTCAGCAGATCTTTATAATCCTAAAACCGTCAGAAGCGCCATGGGAAGTATTTTTCGCGTTAAATGCACGGTAGTTTCCGATATGAGAGAGTGTATAAAGCTTATTCAAAAAAGTAATAGGCGCGTTTTCGCAGCAGAGCTTTCGAGTGGTGCAGTACCGCTTTCCAACATAAATATCAAGCCCTCTGACGTCTTTATAATCGGAAATGAAGGTCATGGTATTTCGCCAGAACTCTCCGTCATTTCCGATAAAAGCGTATATTTACCTATTTCTAAGAGAACTGAGTCGCTTAATGCTTCCGTTGCTGCTTCAATTTTTATGTGGGAGCAATCAAAGCAAAAGTAATCAATTTTCAATTTTTACATTTACATCTAGTACTACATGGCAGGACTTGAACATGAATGATGTTTTATATTGGATTTGGCTTTCGCTTTCCTGTATTCCAGGTAGCGAAGCTTTTTCCAAACTAATTAATAAGTTTTCTTCTCCGATTGAAATTTATAATGCTGAAGATTATGAAATAGCTTCTTGTATAGGCAGTCACCGTAATCAAGAATATCATGCTCTCACCGATAAATCACTTAATAAGGCAAATGAAATTTTATCCTTTTGCACAACCAAGAGGGTCGGAATTCTCACATATTCTAATCCCGCCTATCCAAATTTATTAAAGAAAATCAAAAATCCCCCGGTGCTTCTTTATTATAGAGGAGTTTTGCCGGATTTTAACAATGATTTTTTCGCTTCAGTTGTTGGTACAAGGAAATTAAGCGAGTACGGCAGAAAGAACACTTTTATAGTTACGCATGACCTAGCAAAAGCTGGGGCTATTATTGTTTCGGGTATGGCAACGGGTATTGACGGAGTAGCACTTGCAGGTGCACTCTCAGCCAATATGCCCACAGTTGCTGTTATCGGCAGCGGTATTGACATTTGTTATCCGCCACAACACAGGCGTCTTGCACAGGAAATAGTTAAGACCGGTTGTGTTCTTACCGAATACGCTCCCGGTTCTAAACCTCTTAAATATCATTTTCCCATGAGGAATCGCATAATTAGTGCCCTTTCTCCCGTAACATTGGTAATGGAGGGAGATGAACGAAGCGGTTCTTTAATTACAGCTCGTCTTGCCAAAGAACAGGGGCGGGCGGTTTATGCTTTCCCCGGGAATGTGGGAAATAAAAATAGCGAGGCAGGAAATCTCCTTATTAAAAATGGCGCAAATCTCTTTACATCTGCTGATGACATTGTTCGAGATTTTGAATCAACTGCCTTAGGAAAACTTAATCCATTTAAACTTACGGATAAAATTAACGTAGATATGTTTGATATATTCCGCAAGCTTGAGGTTAGCTGTGTTTGTCCAAGTGATAATATATTTAGAACGCCAAAGGTAAAGAAATCACTTGAGGATAAAAGAGAATCGGTTATTAACCCTTCCGACAATGAGATGGATGGCAATCTAAATTCACTTCAGATTGAAGGAATGATAGAAGATACATTTGATAAATTAACGCTTATGGTGTATAAGAATATACCTGTTGGTAGAGAGTGTTTGATAGAATCTCTAGCAAATGAAAGCATTCCGCTTCCAAAGGTTATGCAAATACTGCTTAAGCTTGAAATTAAAAAATTCATAACGATGCTTCCCGGTGACAGAGTGAAGCGCATTATATAAAGAAAGGCAAATCCTCGTTTTATAAAATGGCAAATTTAGTAATAGTTGAATCTCCTGCCAAGGCGAATACAATTAAGGGCTATCTCGGCTCTGGCTATAAAGTAATCGCTTCAAAGGGACATATAAGGGACCTTCCCAAAAGCGCGCTTGGCGTTGATGTTAATAATGGCTTTGAACCTCATTATATAAATATCAGAGGTAAAGGCGACGTAATTAAGGAGCTGAAAAAGGAAGCCAAAAATGCAAAGAAAATCTTCTTGGCAACCGACCCTGACCGTGAAGGTGAGGCAATTTCTTGGCATATTGCAAATCAGTTAAATATACCCAAGGAAGCTCTGTGCCGTGTAACATTTAATGAAATAACTAAAACGGCAGTTAAAGAAGCAATTAAAAATCCTAGAGCAATCAACGAAGACTTGGTAAATTCTCAACAGGCAAGACGAATTTTGGACAGAATAGTTGGATTTAGCTTGAGTGAGGTTCTTTGGAAAAAGGTAAAAAGCGGTCTTTCTGCAGGCAGAGTTCAATCTGTTGCAACGAGAATAATTACAGAAAGAGAAGCGGAAATTAAAAAGTTTGTTCCAAAGGAGTATTGGACTGTAGATGCTACCATAGGTTCTGATAATTCCGATTTGATTTCTGCTCGTCTAGCTTCTGATTCCAAAGGAAAAGTTAAGATTAAAAATGCAGCCGATGCTGAGCAAATAGAAAAAGAACTCAAAAAGGGCAGATTTGTAGTAAAGGAAGTAAAGCATTCTGTTAAGAAGCAGATGCCGGCGCCACCTTTTACAACCTCGACACTTCAACAGGAAGCATCTAAGAAGCTTGGCTTCCAGATACAGAAGATTATGAGGGTAGCCCAAGAGCTTTACGACGGCATTAATTTAGGTCACGAATTCGGCGGCTTCCAAGGTCTAATCACTTATATGCGTACAGACTCTTTGCGCATTTCAAGTTCTGCACAAGAGGCAGCGTATAAGTATATCAAGGAGAATTACGGTGCTTCTGTACTACCTTCAAAGCCACGCGTTTATAAAAGCGCAAATAATGCGCAGGATGCACACGAAGCCATTCGTCCCTCCGACGTAACTCTTGAACCAAGTAAAATTAAAAAATCCTTAACTGTCGATCAGTTTAAGCTTTATACACTTATTTGGGAAAGATTTGTAGCAAGCCAGATGAAATCAGCTCAGCTTGATACAGTAAATATTGAAATAGAAAATTCCGGATATATTTTCAAGGCAGGTGGATATACAGTAAAGTTTCGCGGCTATCTTTCTGTGTACGATAACACAGATGATGAACAGCAAAGCAAGCTTAAAAATCTTCCAAATCTCGAAGCAGGTCAGATTCTTGCTCCTGTAATTGTTACAAAGCAGCAGCATTTCACTGAACCCCCCGCAAGATATACAGAGGCGTCGTTAATTAAATTCCTTGAAGAAAACGGAATAGGCAGACCTTCTACCTATGCACCTATAATTTCGATTATCATTTCCCGTGAATATGTTAAAAGAGATGGAAAATCTCTTCTGGCTACAGAGCTCGGTGAGATAACAACAGAATTTATGAGGGATAATTTCCCGGATATCATAGATTATGAATTCACAGCAGATATGGAAGCGCAGCTCGATTCTATAGAGCATAAGCAGAATACAATTCAAAGCGTCCTCTCGGATTTTTATCTTAAATTTGAGAAAGACTTAGCCAAAGCGTCAAAAACCAAAAAGGATTATCACCTTAAACAGAAAGTTGAAAAAAGTGGAATAATCTGCGAAAAATGTGGAGCAGAAATGCTTTACAGAAAGGGTAGGTTCGGCATGTTCCTTGCATGTCCTTCGTATCCTAAATGTAAAAACACTAAAGCTGTCGGTGCAGACGGTAAAATTATAGAGCAAAAAGCTCCTGAAATAGTTCTCGCCGGATTCAAGTGCGATTTGTGTGGCTCAGAAATGATAGTTCGCAGAGGCAGATACGGTATGTTTTATGCTTGTGAAAAATATCCTGTTTGTACTAACACAAAGCAAAAGCAAACGGATACAGGCGTTTTATGTCCTCTTTGTAACGGTAAAATAATGGCACGTCAGGGAAGAAAGAATAGCACATTCTATACCTGTGAAAACAACCCAAAATGTGATTTTTCATCTTGGGATATGCCGCTTAATGAAAAATGTCCCAACTGTTCCGAAACCCTTTATTACCGCAAATCCAAAAAGAAGGTAGCGTGTAAAAATAAGGATTGCGGCTATACGCGGGAAGAAACTATCAAGGTAGTTGAATAATGCAAACAACTAATACAATACGAGTTATAGGAGCAGGACTCGCCGGTGCGGAAGCTGCTTGGCAGGCGGCAAAGCTTGGTGTCAATGTAGAGCTTTATGAAATGAAGCCGAAGAAGTTTTCTCCCGCACACCAAAGCGATGGCTTCGCTGAGCTTGTCTGCTCTAACTCCTTAAGGTCTAATCAGTTAAATAATGCCGTTGGACTATTGAAAGCGGAACTTTCTTTACTCGGCTCGTTGATAATGGAAGCAGCTTATGCAACCGAAGTTCCCGCAGGAAGCGCGCTCGCAGTAAATAGAGAGCTTTTCAGCAAATATATCACCGACAAAATACTATCGAATCCGAATATCAAAGTGATTAATGAAGAGGTTGCGGAGATTGGTGATGACATCATCACTGTAATAGCAACCGGTCCGCTTACAAGTCCGGCACTGTCGAAAAAAATTTCGCACATAACCGGTGGTACTGAGCTGCATTTCTTTGATGCAGCAGCTCCCATCGTTGATTTTTCAAGTATTGATTTGCAAAAGGCGTTTTTTGCTTCAAGATATGGAAAGGGCAACCCCGAGGATTATCTTAATTGCCCAATGAATGAAAGCGAATATACCGCTTTTTATAATGAGCTCGTATCAGCAAAAACTGCACCTCTTAAGGATTTTGATAGGGAACTGCAAGAGGAGCTTACTGTTTTTGAGGGGTGTATGCCTGTAGAAGTAATGGCTTCTCGCGGATTTGATACATTGCGATTTGGTCCTATGAAGCCAGTAGGACTTCCTGTCCCCAACACCGGAGAGGATGCTTTTGCAACTGTTCAGCTAAGACGGGAAAATCGTGAGGGTACAATGTACAACATTGTTGGCTTTCAAACACACCTTACCTTTTCTGAACAAATGCGAGTGTTCCGTATGATACCAGGGCTTCAAAACGCCGAGTTTTACCGCTACGGAGTTATGCACCGCAATACCTTCTTGAATTCGCCTGGATTTTTGTCCGATACATATTCGGTGATAGATAAACCTAATCTTTTCTTTGCAGGTCAGATAACAGGTGTTGAGGGATATGTTGAGTCTTGTTCTTCCGGTTTCGTTGCAGGTATAAATGCAGCTATGTCGGTTTTAGGCAAAGAAAAAATAGTATTCCCGAAGGAAACCGAAATAGGCGCGTTAGCAAGTTATGTCAGCCATGGAGGTGTTAGCTCGTCTTTTCAGCCCATGAATGCAAATTTTGGAATTATCGCTCCTTTAAGCAAAAAGGTAAAGGGCGGAAAAAGGATAAGAAACGAGGCATATGCCGCTCGTTCTCTTGAACTCATTAAATCTGATTTTTCTTTTATAAATGAACGTGATTGTATAAATTAAGACAGGAGGAGTAAACGCTCGTATGGCTATCGGTCGTGAATTTTTTGGACTGCAGGAAAAAATCGGCTATGCATTTAAGGATATAACCCTGCTGCAGACAGCTCTTACGCACTCCTCTTACTCAAATGAGCAGAAAAACCGCGGAATTAAATTTTCTTCTAACGAAAGATTTGAATTTCTCGGAGACGCGGTTCTTCAGCTTGTTGCCTCACGTCTTTTATTCGATAGCTATAAAAATCGCAGCGAGGGAAGCTTGACTAAAATGCGTCAGCACCTTGTTTGCGAGGCAACTCTTTCTCAAATAGCAATAGAGTTAAATCTAGGTGAATATATAAATCTGGGAAAAGGCGAGGAATTGACCGATTGCAGAAATCGCCCTAAAATTCTTGCAGACACCATTGAAGCACTGATTGGTGCAATATATATTGATACCAATTCAGACCTTGAGGCAACAGCCCACGTCGTTTTACCGTTTCTTCTTCCGCATTTGACAAAAGCTGATGCAATGCAAGTTGGTGATTATAAAACGCTTCTTCAACAGCTAATAGAAAAAGATGGAAGTGCTACGCTTGAATATGCGGTTGTTTCCGAAAACGGCCCTGAACACAATAAAACCTTTACAGTAGTAGCAAGGGTAAATAATAATAACGTTGGAGAGGGCACTGCCAAAACTAAAAAGGAAGCCGAAATGAAAGCAGCGCGAATAGCACTTGAGTTGTTTGGTATAAAACTATGAAGAAGCATATAAATATACCGATTTTCATTCCACATCTCGGTTGTCCAAATCAGTGTGTTTTTTGTAACCAGAGAACAATTTCGGGGGTAAAAGATTTTGACATAAGCTCCGTAAAAGAAATTATTGACTCTGCCCTCAGTACCAAACGTCCGGAAACAAGTGCGGAAATTGCATTTTTTGGCGGTTCATTTACCGGAATTGACAAAGATTTAATGATAAATCTTCTCAAAATAGCGAATGAGTATATAATTTCAGGCGACGTTCAGTCAATAAGATGCTCAACAAGACCGGATTATATAAATGAACAAATACTCGCAATATTAAAAAAATATGGTGTCAAAACTATAGAGCTCGGACTTCAAAGTACCAATGAAAGTGTTCTTATTTTAACAAAAAGAGGGCATGGTTTTGAAGCTGAAAAAAGAGCATGTCAGCTCATTATCCAAAGCGGATTTACCTTGGTAGGTCAAATGATGCTCGGTTTACCCGGCTCAAGCTTGGAATCGGAAATCTCTACGGCAGATTTTATTATAAATTCCGGCGCTTCTGCCGTAAGGATATATCCAACTGTTGTGTTTTTAGACACAGAGCTTTGCGATATGGCAAAGGTGGGACTCTACGAGCCGCTTGATATCAATGAAGCGGTACGGCGTTCTGCAATACTGATAAAAAAATTTCATATGTCAGGTGTAAAGGTCATTCGTGTCGGTCTTTGCGCCTCGGAAAATCTTGCAAGCTCGGAAACCTATTTCTCGGGACCAAATCATTCAGCGCTCGGAGAGCTTGCGGAAAATGAACTGTTTTTTCAGCTTATGTGTGAAAAAATAGAAGAATCTAATTTAGATAATTACTCAAGCTTGTCAGTTCTTGTTCCCATAGGCGCAACATCAAAGGCTGTGGGGCAGAAAAAAAGAAATGTAAACAAAATAATGGAAAAATTTGGCTTTCGCTCTGTAAAAATAAAAGAATCGGAGCTGTTGTCAGATTATCAGATATCTGTGAATGCAGAAGGAAGGAAAAAAGATGTACTTAAAATCACTTGAATTACACGGCTTCAAATCTTTCCCCAATAAAACAACACTCACCTTTGAAAGAGGTGTTACAGTCATAGTTGGTCCTAACGGAAGCGGTAAGTCGAATATATCCGATGCTATGCGTTGGGTTCTCGGTGAGCTTTCAAGCCGTAATTTACGCGGTACGAGAATGGAAGACGTAATATTCGGAGGCACTGATGAAAGACGTCCGATGGGCTTTGCGGAAGTATCTGTAACATTTGACAACTCCGACCCAGTAAACCGTCTTGACTCAGAATTTGATGAGGTTACCGTAACTCGCCGTTATTTCCGTACAGGCGAAAGTGAATACCTGATTAATAAACAACCGAAACGACTTCGTGACATTTATGAGCTCTTCATGAATACCGGTGTAGGACGTGAAGGATATTCCATAATTGGTCAGGGTAAAATAGCCGAAATCCTTTCCAAAAAAAGCGACGACAGACGTCAGATTTTCGAGGAGGCGGCAGGTATATCAAAGTACCGCCACAGAAAAGAGGAATCTGAAAGAAAGCTTAAAGCAACTCAAGATAACCTTGATAGAGTTAAGGACATCCTTTTGGAGCTTGAAAGCCGCGTAGGACCTCTTGAAAGAGATGCGGAAAAAGCACGTAAGGGACTTGCTATATACGAGGAGAAAAAACGTGCAGATGTTTCCCTTTGGCTCTTTGATACAAAGAAAATAATTGCAGATATCGAAGAGGCGGAAAACGCGTGGAAGCTTTCTAAAAACGAGCTTGAAATCATAGACCAAATCATCTTTGACCTTGAAGCACAAAGTACAAATCTCTATGAAAAAACGCAGCAGAACAGACTTCTTTCCGAAACACTTATTAACAAAATCAGAGAAACAGATAATAAATTACACGCACTTGATAACGCTCTTCAAATGGCTGATTCCGATTTTAAGCATTCCGCGGAGCTTATCGAGCAGTGTAAAATTAGAATTGGTGAAATCGAGAGAAGTAAATCAACTCTTAACACTTCGAAGAGCGAATATGTTACAAAAAGAACACTTAACGAAGCAAACCTCAAAAAGTTGCTCGATTTACGTCTTGAACATCTTGCCGAGCAAGATGCGCTTTCTCGAAAGGTTTCGGAACTAAAAAAACAGCTACAGGAAGCACTCGATGAGCTTTTGGTTGAGGAAAACTCTCTTACCGATTATAAAATCAGAATAGATGTACTTAAAAATTCAACAGTTAGTGATTCTTCAAAATCCTATGATATTCAAGAGGAAATCCACAAGTATGAAACAGAAGGGGAAAAACTCAAGAACGAAGCAGACCGTTGCGAAGAGAATGCCTCTGAGTTCAAGCTTAAAATTGCCGAAAAGGATGAAATTCTTAATTCTTGCTCTACTGAACTCGAAGCTCTTGAAATAGAAAAAAATCAAAAGAACGAAAAGCTTGCATCCGCTACTCTCGAGCATGATACTCTTGTCCAAAGAGCTGACGTGCTTCAGCGAATGAACGATCACTTTGAGGGGTATGCGGAAAGTGTCAAATTCGTTATGCGCGAATACAAGTCGGGTAATATAAATGGAAACGGACAAATCCACGGCCCGCTTTCTTCGCTTATTAATGTAGACAAAAAGTATATTACAGCTATAGAAACCGCACTTGGTGCAAGCTTACAGAATATTGTAGTTGATAATGAGGATATGGCAAAAGCGGCAATAGGCGCTCTTAAGCGTGCAAATGCCGGCCGTGCTACCTTCTATCCTATTTCTGCAATAAGACCTTTAAGTGAAACAGATGAAATAAGAGAAGCATCAAACCTCCCCGGGTATGTGGGACGTGCAGATACTCTTGTCGGATGTGATACAAAATACCGTTCAATTATTGAATGGTTGCTTTTGCGCACGGTCGTCTTCGACAATATAGATAATGCATCATTGGCTGCTAAAAAACTGCGCTATAAGGTGAAACTCGTTACTCTCGACGGTCAGATCATCAATGCAGGCGGTGCTTTTACGGGCGGTAGCGCTAAAAAGGATAGCGGTATTCTTTCACGCCTTACCGTTATTAAGTCATTGCGCGAAACAGCTCTCAATATTGAAAAGGATATTGATGCCATTCGCAAGGAGCTTAACACAATTCTTTCAAATATAAAAGATTTGAATGAAAAATACAAGAACGCAGAACAGGAAAAGGAATTGCTTCTTGAGTTATCTCGTTCTCAGTTTTCAGCCCTTGACAATGCAAACGCAAAGTATGCCGCTAACTGCAACATAATCGAAAAGCTGAAAATGGATTACGATAATCTTGTAACTCATAAATCAGCAGCAGAAGAGGAAATTAAGCTCCTTAATGCAGAATATGAGGCAAATCTTGAACGAATTGAAGCAATCAAAAAATTCAGGGCAGACAAGAGCTCCGAGATGGGTGCTTTGGATGAGAATTGTGACGAGCTTACACAAAAAGCAAACGAAATTTACATAAAAGCTGCTGAGGCACGTAAAGATATTGAAAGTGTGCAGCTTATGATTGATAATATCGATACGCGTATCTCAGAGCTTGATATGGAAGAAGACGGACAAAATGCCCGTATAAATGAGCTTATCAGCAAACGTAATAACATCGATAGCATAAAAGCGGAAAATTCAGAAGAGTATCAGCGCCTTGAAAAAGAGCTTGAAGCTCTTAATGCGGAGCGCAGAAGTGTCGAAAGCGGAAACGATGAGTTTGAAAGAGAACATAATTCTATAAGAGAAAAGCTCAAAGAAAAGAATTCAAGCCGTCAAACCTTCTACGAGGCGATGATTAAGAATGAAAATCGCTACGAGCAGCTCATTGAAAAGCAGGAAAAGCTCGGTTCACAGCTCATGGATGATTATGAAATGACGTACGAAGATGCCGTTGATATGAATTATCCACCCGTAACCGAGGAAAACAGAGCAGAAGTTGCTGCCGTTCAGACCTCTTGCCGCGCAAGACTTCGTGCTCTTGGAAATTACAATCCTGCTGCTATTGAAGAGTACGCGGAGGTTAAATCGCGTTATGATGCCTTAAATACGCAGTATTCCGACCTTACAAACTCTTACAACGAATTAACAGGCATAATTTCTCGTCTTGAGGAAGAGATGCGCACAAGCTTCATAACAGCATTTGAAGCAATTAACCATCACTTTGGAATTACGTTTAAGGAATTGTTCGGCGGAGGAAATGCGGAGCTTTCACTTACAGACCCGGAGGACGTCCTTACTTCCGGAATTGAAATCAAGGCAGCACCTCCCGGAAAAATTATCAAAAATCTTTCTCAACTTTCAGGAGGAGAACAGGCATTTATCGCAACAGCACTCCTGTTTGCTATACTTAAGGTTAACCCGACGCCATTCTGTATTCTTGACGAGATTGAGGCGGCTCTTGATGAGGTAAACGTATACAGATTCGGTGACTATGTTAAGAAATTTGACGACGGAACACAGTTTATTCTTATTACGCACCGTCGCGGCACTATGGAAATCGGAGACCGTCTTTACGGTGTTACTATGCCGCAAAGAGGTATTTCACAGGCACTTCAACTTAATGTTGATGAAATAGAAGGAAAACAGAAGGAGCTTTTAGATGGGGTTCTTTGATAAACTGAAAAACGGACTTTTCAAAACCAAAAACGCACTGTTAAATAAAATAGACGATATATTCAAAATGTTTGTGAGAATTGATGAAGACCTCTTCGATGAGCTCGAAGAGCTTCTTATCACCTCGGATATCGGCATTAATACTACTGAGGAAATTCTTGATGAGCTTCGCGAAACAGTAAAAGATAAGAAGCTAAAAGACCCTGCGGATGTTAAGAATGAACTTTATCATATTCTCCGTAATCTTATCGGAGAGCATGAGCCGCTTGTCCTCAACACCAAGCCATCTGTTATCCTTGTAATAGGAGTTAATGGAGTGGGAAAGACAACATCCATAGGAAAAATCGCGGCAGAACTTAAATCTCAAGGTAAAAAAATTGTTGTTGCAGCTGCAGATACTTTCAGAGCAGCAGCTGCTGAACAGCTCTCGGTTTGGTGTGAGCGTGCCGGTGTAGATATTGTTAAGCAAGCTCAAGGTGCGGACCCTGCAGCTGTTGTTTTCGATGCAATAAATTCTGCCAAATCAAAGCATGCCGATGTTTTGATAATAGATACAGCAGGAAGACTCCATAATAAGAAGAACCTCATGGATGAGCTTGCGAAAATCGATAGAGTGATCGATAGAGAGCTAAATGGCGCATCTAAAGAAACTCTCTTGGTCCTTGATGCCACAACAGGTCAAAATGCTATTATGCAGGCACGTGAGTTTAAAGAGGCATCTAAAATTACGGGACTTATTCTTACAAAGCTTGACGGTACTGCGAAGGGCGGTATTGTTATTTCAATAAAGAAAGAGCTCGGCATACCTGTTAAATTTATAGGTGTCGGTGAAAAAATCGACGATATGAAAGAGTTCTCCGCAGATGAATTTGCTGCGGCACTGTTTGAGAGGTAATATTTATGCTAACAAGTAAACAGCGCGCATATTTGCGTTCATTGTCCTCAAACCTTGATACAATTTTTCAAATCGGCAAGGGCGGTATAACTTCGGAAATATGCTTGCAAATTGCAAATGCGCTTGAAGCGCGTGAGCTTATCAAGGCACGCGTTCTTGACAATAGCGGCTATACGGCAAAGGAAGCTTCAAGCATTATAGCGGATGAAATTTCCTGTGATGTCGTCAGCTGTGTCGGTTCAAAATTCGTTCTTTACAAAGAGTCGGAAAAGAAAAAGAGGATAGAGCTCTAATGGCTGAAAAAAAGAGGATTGGAATATACGGAGGTACTTTTAATCCCCCACACTTAGGTCACGTAAAGGCAGCTGAGGCGTTCAGAGCTTCAGTCGAGCTTGACACACTGATTATAATTCCAGATTATTTACCGCCACACAAGCAGTATATAAGTTCTGTAAGTGCTGCCGACCGTTTTGAAATGTGCGTGCTTGCTTTTTCACACATAAATGGGGTTGAGTTCTCCGATATCGAAATTAAAAGGGGCGGTAAAAGCTATACTGTAAACACATTGCGAGAACTTTCAAATGAAAACTCGGAGCTTTTCTTCTTATGCGGTGAGGATATGTTTTTAACACTCGATAAATGGTATCAATTTGAGGAAATATTCAGAAGAGCTACTATTTGTTACGTAAAAAGAATTGACGACGAAAGCAAGGATTGGAAGTTAAACTCATTTGAACAAATGTACCGTGATAAATACGGAGCTAAAATAATTGCGATTGAGTCCGATGTTGTAGAGGTATCCTCTTCTGAAATTCGTGAAGCTATTTTATCAGATAAAGATCAGGGAATTCTTTTGCCGGAAAGTGTCCTTTCATATATTAAGGAAAGGGGACTTTATTCTGATGTATGACATTTTAAAGTTACAAATGCAAGTCGGACAAACTTTAAGCGATAAGCGTTTTTTACACTCGCTTTCTGTTAAGAAAACGGCAGAAGAGCTTGCATTGCTTTGCTGCCCGCAACATAAAGATGAGCTTGCAGTTGCGGCACTTTTGCACGATATTGCAAAGGAGTATTCAACCGAAGCGCTCATTTCCATTATTGACGAGCCGCTTTCCGACGAGATGTTGGCTTCACCACAAGTTTTGCATTCAATTGCGGCTCCTTACGTGATACGAGAGAAATTTCCGGAATACGCAACAAAAAATGTTATTAACGCAACCGGCTCACATACGCTTGGAAGTCCTGACATGTCGGTCTTTGATGAAATAATTTTCCTATCAGATTATATAGAAGAAACACGGCAATACGAAACTTCTAAATTACTTCGCCACGAGGTTTTTTCCAAAATGAAGAACGGAGAGTTTGAAAAAAACCTGAAAATACTTCATATTGCTTGCGTTAAATCCATTGATTATACTGTAAATGAGTTGAAAAAAAGGCAAAGACCGGTTATTTCAAAAATGCTGTTGACAAAAAATGCTCTTATGAGTAAAATATAACACATATAAAAGCTTTATTTTAGTGAAAGATATCGTAAAATGTTTGCGAGGTCTTTTATGAAGCTTTTATTTAGATTTTTGTGCTTTTCTGCGGTGCTTTTCCTTTTGTTTTCGGTAAGTGCATCCGCTGTTCAGAATAAATCGAACGGTGAGAATTATCTTATTGTAGGTTTCGATGATGCTGCGCAAAACACGGATGTAATCTTTATTCTTACTCTTGATTATCAAAACAACACCTCGACTATTGTCCAAATCCCAAGAGATACTTATTTTTATTCCGGTAAAGAGCAAAACAGGATTAATAGAGTTTATGCAGATTTTTTGAATAGCGGACTCTCTTCCAAAGCAGCAATGAAAAAAACCTGCGAGCTTTACGCTTCAAGTCTTGGAATTAATATTGATGGATTTATGGCGATAACTACCGAAGCATTCGTTTCAGTTGTGGACATAATAGGGGGTATAAGCATCAATTTGGCAGAAGAGTTTACCCTGCGTGACAGTAGTGGCAACATTGTATGTCATTTGATAAAGGGCGAAAATCTAATTTCGGGAGAGGTTGCAAAAACCTTTGTTCGATATCGTGAAAATTATGCGATGGGTGACCTTGGTCGGCTCGATGCACAAAAAATATTTATTAACGGATTTTATAAAACTGTTACGGAAAACGTCAGTAATTTAGACCTTATCAAAGCCGGATTTTCAATGCTCGATGGTATAGTAACCGATTTTTCTTTGGCTGATGTAATTGCAGCGGTCGTAAAACGCTCCTCTAAATTTCGTGACCCGGATATCTATTATATGACGATGCCCGGTGAACCGATTTTAGACAACGGAGTTTGGTATTATATTCTTAACAAAGAGGCCGCAAAAGAGCTCTCGATACGTTTTCTTTTTGCAGATGGCAACCATTTCGATAATGAAGAGCGATTCCGAAACAAGAGCAACACCGAAGCGGAAAGAATATATTTGTCTTCCGATTTTCATTACAAGGTTTACAAAAAAGATGAGGTTGAAGATATTATAATTAAAAAACGACAATAATTAATTCGAAAGGGCAGTACTATAATGACAAATCAGAATAACCAATCCTTATCCCTGAAGGACTCGCGTGATTTGGCACGTGCAATAGTTGCGGTTTTAATAGAGAAAAAAGCTATAGACGTTTCTATGTACAGTGTTGCAGATGAGAGTTCTATCACTGATTTCTATATAAATGCGACCGGAAGGTCATCAACTCAGGTTGCATCTCTCGCGGACGAGGTTACGTATAAAATCTCTCTTCTTGGACGCGACGAGCTAAGAATCGAGGGCCGTTCATTAAATTCCTGGCTTCTTGTTGATTACGGTGACGTTGTTCTGAACGTTTTTGACAGGGAGAGCAGAGAATACTATAATTTTGACCGGCTTTTACCTGAAGGTTCCCGTGTTGATATCCAAGATATAATTAAAGAAGTAGATAAAAAATTAGGCATAGAAGAGGAATAAAAATGAATTACGATTACAAAAGTATTGAAGAAAAATGGCAAAGAAAATGGGATGAGGCAAATGCTTTTGAAACAAAGCAAGACTTTACGCTCCCCAAATATTTCGCTCTTGTAGAATTCCCTTATCCTTCGGGACAGGGATTACACGTAGGACATCCAAGACCTTATACAGCACTTGATATAGTTTCCCGCAAAAAGAGAATGCAGGGATATAACGTCCTTTTTCCTATGGGTTGGGATGCTTTCGGACTTCCTACCGAGAACTATGCCATAAAGAATAAAATACACCCCAAAATTGTAACAGAAACAAATATACAGAGGTTCAAATCTCAACTTAAAGCACTCGGTCTATCTTTTGATTGGAACAGAGAAATTAACACAACATCTCCCGATTATTACAAGTGGACACAGTGGATTTTTATTCAGCTCTTCAAAAAAGGACTTGCTTATAAAAAGGAAATGGCAGTTAATTTCTGCACATCCTGCAAAGTAGTTCTTGCTAACGAAGAGGTCGTTGGCGGTGTCTGCGAAAGATGCGGATCTGAGGTAATAAGAAAGGTTAAAAGTCAGTGGATGCTCAAAATCACCGAGTATGCTGATAGATTAATTTCTGACCTCGACGGACTTGACTACATAGAACGCGTTAAGACACAGCAGATTAACTGGATAGGAAAGTCACACGGTGCAGAAATTGATTTTACCACTACTCTAGGTGACAAGCTGCGTGTATATACTACAAGATGTGATACGCTTTTCGGTGCAACCTATATGGTTATAGCTCCAGAGCACGAATTTGTAAACAAATGGAAAGAAAAGTTTACAAACCTTTCGCAAATAGAAAGCTATCGCGCTGCAGCGGCTAAAAAATCCGACTTTGAGCGTACTGAGCTCGTAAAGGAAAAAACGGGTGTTGAGCTCAAAGGCGTTAAGGCGATAAATCCGGCAAACGGCAAGGAAATACCGATTTTCATTTCCGATTATGTTCTTGCCGGTTACGGAACAGGTGCTATAATGGCAGTTCCCGCGCATGATGAAAGGGATTTTGATTTTGCTAAAAAATTCGAACTTCCTATTGTTGAAGTAGTAGCAGGCGGAAATGTTGAAGAAGCGGCATTCACCGATGTTGCAACCGGAAAACTTGTAAATTCAGGATTCTTGAACGGACTTGAGGTTTCCGATGCGAAAGCTGCAATGATAAAATTCCTTGAAGAAAAGGGAATCGGTGAAGAAAAGATAAACTTCAAGCTGCGCGACTGGGTATTCTCCCGTCAAAGATATTGGGGAGAGCCCATTCCCCTTGTAAATTGTGAAAATTGCGGTTGGGTTGCTATCCCCGAAGATCAGCTTCCTCTTGAGTTGCCTGAGGTGGATTCTTATGAACCGACTGCAAATGGCGAATCTCCTCTTTCTCTTATGACCGATTGGGTTAATTGCAAATGCCCGAAGTGCAACCGCCCGGCAAAAAGAGAAACTGATACTATGCCTCAATGGGCTGGCTCATCATGGTACTTCTTACGCTATTGTGACCCTAATAATAACGACGCGCTTGCTTCGGCTGAGGCACTTAAATATTGGATGCCTGTCGATTGGTATAACGGAGGAATGGAGCATACAACTCTTCACCTTTTGTATTCTCGTTTCTGGTCCAAGTTCCTTTTCGATGAAGGAGTTGTACCTTGCAAGGAACCCTATGCTAAGAGAACAAGTCACGGCATGATTCTCGGTGAAAACGGTGAAAAGATGTCTAAATCTCGCGGTAATGTCGTCAATCCGGA
>JAZSJG010000053.1:0-9934 GCA_045534215.1 Eubacteriales bacterium | reverse complement strand
GCGCTCTTGTAAGGAGCGCCGGTGCAGACTGTGCCTGCCAAAATCAAAGATTTTGCCGTGAGAACATTGGCATAACTCAAGTCGTGTTACGACACGACTCACAAAGGCGTTCGCCTTTACACAAGCAAAAATGCTTGTGCTATTGCAGTTATGATATAATAACCTCACGGAGCGCTCTTGTAAGGAGCGCCGCTACAGACTTTGTCTGTTAAAATCAAAGATTTTGCCGTGAGAACATTGGCATAACTCACGTCGTGTTCCGACGCGACTCACAAAGGCGTTCGCCTTTACACAAGCTTGTCGCTTGTGCTATTGCAGTTATGATATAATAACCTCACGGAGCGCTCTTGTAAGGAGCGCCGCTACAGACTTCGTCTGTTAAAATCAAAGATTTTGCCGTGAGAACATTGGCATAACTCACGTCGTGTTCCGACACGACTCACAAAGGCGTTCGCCTTTACACAAGCTTGTCGCTTGCGTTATTGTAGTTATGGTATAATAACCTCACGGAGCGGTATAACATACGTAAATCATTTTCAGAGATTTGTATATAACGGCTCTTCTGATTAATCAACAATAAAGGAAAATTACAAATGAACAGCATTGCTATTCTCGGTTTTGGTGTTGTCGGCGGAGGAGTTGCCGAGCTGATAACTAAAAATTACAAAGAGGTCGTAAGACTTGGAGCGGATGAAATCAATATCAAGTATATTCTTGATTTAAGAGATTTTCCCGATTCCCCTTTTCACGACAAAATTGTACATGACTACAACATTATCTTAAATGACGAATCCGTTTCAACCGTTATAGAGGTTATGGGTGGTTCTCATCCTGCATACGAGTTTACCGTTTCTGCGCTTAAGGCAGGAAAAAACGTTATTACCTCTAACAAAGAAGTTGTTGCCAATTTTGGTGAGGAATTTTTAAGACTTGCAAAGGAAAACGGTGTAAGCTACAGATTTGAGGCGGCTGTCGGCGGAGGAATTCCTGTAATTTCTCCTATGATAAGCTGTATCGGTCAAAACAAAATAAAAGAAGTAAGGGGAATTCTTAACGGAACTACGAACTATATTCTTACCAAAATGTTCTATTTTGGAGAAAGCTTTGAGTCCGCTCTCAAGGAGGCCCAAGCAAACGGATATGCGGAACGCAATCCCGATGCGGATATAAACGGAATCGATGCTGCAAGAAAAATCGCAATACTCTCCGCTCTTGCAACGGGAAAGCTATTCCCCACTGACAAAATATACACAGAGGGAATTACAAAAATAAGAAATGCTGACGTAAAGATAGCGGAAAAGATTGGGTGCAAAATCAAGCTTCTCGGAAGGTGTATATGCCATAATGAAAAGCTTTTTGTCATGGTATCGCCTTTTATGATTTCGCGCGACGGTGCTCTTGCGAACGTGGACGGAGTTTACAATGCAATTGAAGTTGTTGCCGAGCCGCTTGGAAACGTTATGTTTTACGGACAGGGTGCAGGTGCGGGAGCTACAGCGTCCGCAGTTGTCGGTGACCTGATGCAGACCATGAATGTTGGCGGTCTTGGAATGCCTGAGCTTCAAAGGAGCTCCGATATATCGGATTTCCTTGAATTTGAATCCAAACACTACATTGCATTTGAAAGCGGTGCGAAGGATGCCGCAAGACAAATCTTTGCAAATGCTGATTTTATCTCATCCGATGAATGCGTGCTTATTACCGAAAAAATATCGGAAGTAAGCTTAAAGACAGCTCTTTCACTTATGGCGAAAAATGGATTCTCTCCTCTTTCCCATATCAGAATTCTTTAATAAACCGTAATTTTCCGAGAGGCACGCTATCCTCTCGGAATTTTTCATAAGAGCCGAAAGCGAAATAAAAGTCATAAAGAAAAGAATGAAATCGGAAGAAAACATTAAAAAGCTTTCCGAAAAAAACGTACCAAGAGCATTTGAAAGTATAAAAATTACAGCATATAACGTCACACGTCTCCCGCCAAACAAAAAGCGAAGTGCCTCCTTACCGTAAAAATACCAACAAATTACAGTAGAATATGCAAAGGCGAAAATCAAAACAAGGGTGACTGCGCAAAATCCCTTTCCCAAACCGCGCTCTACGGACAGCAGCACAAGGTCAATTCCGCTTTTACAGACAGTAATATCCGGGATGCTGACAAGAATTGCCAGCCCCGTAAGAGTACATAAAAGCGTTGTATCAAAAAGGACCTCACATATTCCGAGAAGTCCTACCTCACATGGATTTGAAGCGTTGCTTCGGCTCTGAGCCATGGAAGAGGTTCCGGCACCTGCTTCGTTAGATAAAAGTCCTCTTGCATATCCTTCTTTAACCGCTTTGGAGAGAAAAAAAGTTGACACGCCCCCTGCTGCGCTCTCGAATTTGAATGCTTCTGACATAATTTGGTAAAATACCGAGGGCAGCTCTCTGAAGTGGATAATTATTATTGCAAGGCACATTAATATATAGGTTATAGTTGCCGCGGGGATTATAACTGCGGTTAGGCGTTCTATCCTTTTAGTTCCGAAAACCACGGCTACTGCAACAAGTGAAGCAAAAAGCACTGATAGAAGAAACGGATTCACCTTTATAGAGTACTCGGCACATTTAATAAATGTAGCGGATTGCAAGGCAGAGCCCATAGTTAACGACAAAATTATGCAAAGTGCCGCATACACAACCGATAATACTTTACCTATTCTGTTAAAGCTTCCTCTTATAACATACGACATACCGCCGTGACCGTTGATTTTGAAATCACTAGACAAAAGCGATTCACAGTATTTGATGACAGATGCAAATATTCCCGATACAAAAATCCAGAAAATACTACCTGCACCTCCCACTGTCAGTCCAAATGCCACCCCAACAATATTCCCGACACCAAGAGTACCTGCAAGTGCCAAGGCAAGCGAATTAAAAGAAGATTTGTCCTTGAGTGTGACAAAAAGTTTTTTTGCTACAGTTATAGGTCGTAAAATAAAAAATGCCCTAAGCTTTACTATAAAATATGCACCCGCTACTGTGATAATAATGGGTAAAAGATTAAGAAATGACATAAAAAATCCTCCGCACAAAAATATGCGGAGAATCCTTGAAATATTACTTAGAGGCAATATGTTGCATTATAATATTTTAAGAATGTAATAAAGAATCATTCCAACGGCAAAGGCGGCTATGAATCCTATCAAAAACCAATTTGTAACCTTATCGATTTTTTCATTCTTTTCTTTTTCCTGTCTGTCAAGCTCCCTATCCTCTTCGGTTTCGAGATATTCCTCGGGTATTTCGTCAAAATCATCCGAATCAGAACTTTCTTCGTACGTTCCTGATAGTATTTTTTCAACTCTTTCAGAGGCATTTTTTATTATATTGGTGATGGCATCCAAAAGAAGCTTATCGTCGTTGTTGTACTTTGTGAGTTTTTCGCTTATTCTTTCGATGGCATCGTCAATTTCTTCAATTTCCGTTCCTGAAGAAATAACTGCAAAATCAGCTTCACAGTCCTCGCAAATATACCTTGGTGTTCCATAGACACTCATCGTTACAATATTTGCAGTTTCGGGATTAACTTCTTTTCCGCAAACGGAACAAAACCTGTTGTCAGACATATTTATTCACCATCCTTTCCTATACCTCTTATGCTTTTACGAAAATCCGCTATATACTCTGCTCTGAGCTCTGCCTGTTCGCATCTTTCTTCTTGAGTAAGCTCACGCTCTTTTGACAGACGTGCAAGCTCATTTATTCTGTCTACTTTAACCTTATCCAAAATACACACTCCTATTTTTTGTAAAGCTTAGCAAGACCGCCGCCCGAGGTTTCGCGGTAGAGATGGGAAAGGTCCTTGCCTGTTTCATACATAGTTTTTATTACAAGGTCAAGAGAAATTTTTCTGGACCCGGAGAGAAAGTTTGCAAGACTCATTGCGTTGATTGCTCTCATTGCCGCTACTGCGTTACGCTCTATGCAAGGTATCTGAACAAGTCCGCATATGGGGTCGCATGTTAAGCCGAGATGGTGCTCAAATGCAATCTCTGCAGCATATTCTATTTGGTCAATACCCATTTCAAACAACTCACAAAGAGCAGCAGAAGCCATAGAGCAAGCAGTTCCGATTTCAGCTTGACAGCCGCATTCGGCGCCGCTTATGGAAGCATTGGTTTTTACAAGAGTTCCTATAAGTCCTGCAACTGCAAGAGCTCTTAATATATCTTTGTCTGAAAAACCGTGTTTTTCCTGCATATATTTAAGCACCGAGGGTAAAACTGCACACGCCCCGCAAGTTGGCGCAGTTACGATAGTTCCATTATCAGCATTCTGTTCACTTACTGCATATGCATAAGAGCAGACAAGGCGGTTTTCACGTGTTACGGGACTTTCGTCGATATGGCGCTTGTTGTAGAGAGTTTGCGCTTTTCTTTCGACCTGAAGACCACCGGGCAAAATACCCGAAGTTGTGAGTCCTTCATGAATTGAGCGAACCATCACCTGCCACACCTCAGCGAGAAAAGAAAGTATTCCCTCTCCCTCTCTTCTGAATACGAATTCGGAGAGGCGTATTCCCTCTTTTTTACAGTACTCCGCTATTTCGGAAAAGCTTGATTCCCGATAAACCTCGGAAGAGGAGCAGCTCTCTCTGCCTATTATTTTGATATCTCCGCCTCCGACACTTAAAACGCGCATCTCGGATACGGTTATACCGTCCTTTTTGGCGAATATATCCATTGTATTTTCATGCGGAAGATTTCTCTGTTCGGTATTAAAGGTTATACGAACGGGCTTGTCATTACACATACTTTTAATAGCTACATCGGTACCGTGACCTTTACCCGTGTCAGCTAAAGAGCCGTAAAGTATAACCTCATAAGAATCGGCGTTTGGGTTTTCGGATACAAAAATATCCATTGCCTTTGCCGGTCCCATCGTATGACTGCTGGAGGGGCCCTTGCCTATTTTATACAAATCCTTTATTGAATTCATAATCTCTCCTTAAAGGCAAAATTAGAGTAAAATCAAATTTTTATTATTCTTTTCATTCTTACTGAAAGAAAATATGCTAAGTATATTTTTACAGCATCCGGCAATATAAAAGGAAAAACGGCAACGCTCAAAACGTATATTATACTACCGCTTCCGTTTAGGTATACGAATGCATACCACAAAGTCCCGATTGCGTATAAAAAAAGCAAGGACAGGAATGCGAATATCAACAGTGTTTTTTTGTTTGAGGGCAAAAGAATGCTTAGAAGCCAGAACAAAAGGGCTGCAGCTATAAAGCCAAGGATGAAACCGCCCGTTGTATCGAACAAGCGTGAAACTCCTGCCGTCGCGCCTGCAAAAACGGGAAGCCCGAGAGCACCGATAAAAACGTAAAGCATGACAGAAAGGGTGCCGCGGTATCCACCGAGTGTAAACAGAGAAAAATAGATGGCAAACGTTTGCATGGTAATTGGCAAAGGGGACGGAATTGCTACTAATGAACATACAGAAATCAGTGCCGCCATAAGAGCAACCGATACAAGCGATGTTACATTCATTTTAACCGTTTTTTTCATACTACCTCATAAAGCTTATTATATACCTCTTATATTATAAATATTTTTTTTAGTAAAGTCAATGAAAATATTTTGCTATCGGTTGACAAACGATGTCATGTTTGTTATAATGTGGATACAAGGATATTATAACAAACACGAAAGGAATGAATAAAATGAAAAAAACAGAAGTTATTCTTTCAAACATTCAAGACATAAGAGATTTTGTTAATATAGTTATAATGGTTGATTACGACGTTGACCTTACACAAGGCAGATATACCATAGATGCAAAGTCGATAATGGGAATTTTCTCTCTTGACTTACTTACTCCCATAACTGTTGTTGCTCACACAGAATATGCTGACGACTTTTTTGAAAAGATAGCTAAATTCACAAAATGAAATTAACATAAAAAGAAACGGTCTTATAGGAGTGCCGATTTACCGAGCACGCCATGACCGTTTCTTTTTTTATTCTGCTTTTTTCTTTTTTAACAACATTGTAAATAAAATGTATATTGCAATAAACAGACACACAGCAAAGAGTATTTCAAGGAAGAGCCATACGGGATTTGCGTAATTGTCGCCTATTACAAACAGCTTTTTTGAAACAAGTGCACAAATAAAAACCGAAATTGCAGGCAAAAAAAGCGATGCCTTGAAATTGATTTTGAAATTAATTCTCTTGCGCAGGCGTACAACGGAGAGCAAAAAATTATAGCCCTCCATAACCATTATAACGATAGCATAACCCATTATTCCCATTTTGGGAATCAGTACACAGACAAGAATAACCGAAAGCAAGGAATCGGATATATTGACCCACATAGAATAAACCTGTTCACCTATACCTTTAAGCATAGAATCAGCTACGTGGTCCATATACATTATCGGTATTACAGGGGACATTATTGCTATATATTTGCCTGCTCCATAGGACGAATAAACTGCATATCCTATTTCTTCCGAGAACAAGTATATTAACGCCGCTGTGACGGTAGCATATATGAGGGTTGTATTCAGTGCCTCGCTTGCTATACGTTCGAGGCGTTTTTTCTCCCCCCTTGCAATGCTTTCCGAAAATTCGGGAACTAAAAGTCCTGCAAATGAAGTAAGAGGTGACATAGGGTACAAAAGCATTGGAAGTGCCATACCGTGCAAAGTTCCGTACGAGCTTAATGCCTCACTGTTGCTTTCTCCTCTTTGTCTTAAGCATTTTGGTATAAGTATATGCTCAAGAGTGAGAAGTGCGGAACGGATATAAGCGGAAATCGCTAGCGGCAGCGCCATTTTGCATACGGCATCGAAGCTTTTGTTCTTGCTTTTTTTCTCTTTGACATAACGCTTTCGCTCAAAAGCAAATTCGAGCAAGGAAATACTGAAAACTGAAATTTCCGTAAGTGTTATGCTTAGGCAAAGCGCGCGAGTACCCTCTTCAACTCCCATTTTGGCGTACTTTAAAATCAGAATAACTGTTATAATTATTCTGAAAATTTGAGCTGCTACTTGGATTATTGCGTTTAGAGGTACTTTCTTAATGCCTATAAAGTATCCGCTGAAAACAGATGACAGAGCCAGGGGTACAAGAGAAAAAGCAAGTATTTTTAGAGGAACGACAGCTCTTGCATCTGAAAGAGCCGCCGTTGCAAAATATTGAGCGCCGAAAAACAACACACAGGAAGCAAAAATACTGAATATAAGAGAATAAGAAACCGAAGATAGCAAAACAGACTTTATTCTTTTTTCCCTCTCTATTCCCACGGCTTCGGATACAAGTCGGGTAACTGTTAAGCTGATGCCCGAGGTTGCAAAGGTTACTGCAAAGGAATAAACTGTACCTATGAGAGTAAACAGTCCTATTCCCTCTGCGCCTATTTCGTGCGAAATATATGAATTAAAGCCAAGAGAAACACTTCTAATTGCCAGTCCGACAATAGAAAGAAGTATTCCGTTTATAAAAAACCTTTGACGGTTTGTCATTTTTCTCATTGTTTCATCACCCGTATAATATATGCAGCTGGCTAATGAAAAATCACGAAAGAACAACATACTTGATTTTTTTGTTTATACGCATTATAATATAATGGTACGAAATAATATTTGCGGCAATTTTACAAAAAATTAAATTACCGTCTAAAGCTGCGAGTTTTGGAGGATAAAATATGAATTTTTCGGTTCTTGGGTCAGGAAGATGGGGCTCTTTTATAACTTGGTATCTTGCAAGAGGTGGACATACCGTTCTCGAGTGGGGACGTGAAGAGAGCCACGATTTTCAAAATCTGCTACTTACAAGAAAAAACGAATACGTGGAATTTTCTGATGAAATCACCTTGACAACCAACCTTGAACAAGCAGTGAATCATGCTGATATTGCCGTCATAGCGATAAAGTCACAAGCATTGCGCGAGTTTGCGACCCGAGCAAAAAAGGTCGGTCTTGATAAAAAAACTGTCATCCTTTGCATGAAAGGTCTTGAAGAGGATAGCGGCTTACGCCTTACGGAAATAATGGCGGATTGCGGGTACGATAAAAATAAAATTGCCGTTTGGGTTGGACCGGGTCATATTCAGGAGTTTGTTAACGGAAAACCAAACTGTATGGTAATAGACGGATATAATGCGCAGCTTGTCAAATTTCTTGTTGATACTCTCAAGGGTGACCTTATAAGATTTTATTACGGTGAAGATATTATCGGAAATGAAATAGGAGCTGCCGCGAAAAATGTCATGGGCATTGCTGCGGGCATCCTTGACGGAGCTGGTATGGCCTCGCTAAAAGGACCTCTTATGGCAAGAGGTACAAGAGAGGTTGCTCGTCTTATCAACGCCCTTGGGGGAAATGCTATTTCGGCATACGGACTATGCCATCTCGGAGATTATGAAACAACTCTGTTTTCTCCTCATTCAAACAATCGCAGATACGGTGAATATCTTGTTTCCGGAAAAAAATTCGAAAAACTCGCAGAGGGGGTTTACACCACAAAGGCGCTTAAGCTACTCGCAGAAAAGCATGGCGTTGACATGCCCATAACAAATGCTGTTTACAATATTCTGTATTTGAATAAAGAGCCGACAAACGAAATTCTTGAGCTTTTCAAGAGAAAAACGGTTACCGAATTCATTATATAACAAAAAAAGAAGATTCGCTGATGCGAATCTTCTTTTCTTTTTAAAGGATTAGCCCTGAACCATCTTCTGAATTTCAGCTGCGAAATCCTCTTCTCTTTTTTCAAGACCCTCGCCCTTGTCATAGCGAACGTACCCTGTGACCTTGATGCTTCCTCCAAGTGTCTTTGCAACAGACTCAACGTACTTTGCAACTGTCATGGAGTCGTCCTTAACATAAAGCTGGTGAAGCAAGCAGTTGTTCTCATAGAACTTACCAAGCTTACCCTCAACAATTTTTTCAAGAACATTTGCGGGCTTGTTAGCCATCTTGGGATCCTGCTGCATCTGCTTAACAAGGATTGCCTTTTCTTCTGCAAGAACCTCTGCGGGAACTGCATCTTTATCAAGATACTGAACAGGCATAGCTGCAGTCTGAAGAGCTACGTTCTTCGCCATTTCAGCGAATCCGTCCTTATCTGCAACATTGGTTTCAAAGCTTACTACAACGCCTGTAGCTCCAAGACCGTGAATATAAGTAGAAACAACACCGTCAACTACAGAGAAACGACGAATGGAAAGCTTTTCGCCGATTGTACCTGTTTTTTCCGCAAGAGCATCACCAACAGTACCTTCTGCGCCCTCCATAGCACACTCTATAAGTGCGTTAACGTCCTGGGGCTTATTCTTGATTATTGTCTTAAGAACATCCTTTACGAATGCCTGGAAAACCGCATTCTTAGCAACGAAGTCGGTTTCGGAGTTAACTTCTACGATAGCCGTTACGTTATCAATTGTCATAACGTCAACGATACCCTCAGCAGCAATTCTGTTCGCCTTCTTTGCAACCGCTGCCATACCCTTCTCACGAAGGATTTTAACTGCTGCTTCAAAGTCACCGTTTGCATCCTTGAGCGCATTTTTGCAGTCCATCATTCCGCAACCGGTCTGCTTTCTGAGTTCGGCTACGTCTTTTGCTGAAAATTCTGCCATTTTTCTATCTCCTTTAGTTCTTTTTTGAGTAAATTAAGCCTCGGTAGCTTCTTCAGCCACAGCCTCTTCCTCAACAGCTTCCTCTGCTGCCTCGGGAGCGGTCTCAAGTCCGCCGTGTGCTTCGATAACAGCATCGCCAAGTGCGCCTGCAATAAGCTTGATAGCGCGGATAGCGTCGTCGTTACCGGGAATGATGTAGTCTGCATCGTCGGGGTCACAGTTGGTGTCAACGATAGCTACAACGGGAATGCCAAGCTTCTTTGCCTCAAGAACTGCGATGTTCTCCTTGCGAGTGTCTACT
>JAZSJG010000026.1:0-14098 GCA_045534215.1 Eubacteriales bacterium | reverse complement strand
GGTCCTCAAGATGACGTGCCTCTTCAAGCTGATATGAGGAGTAGGGAAGAACACTTGCTTCAAGGAGATTATTTGTGTATTCAACCTTGATTCCATGCCCGTCTTTATCGTAAACGCTTATATATCTCACACCGCAGCGGTTGCCGCATTCCTGTGGCATCAGATAACGTGATAAATTAGAATTAGCATCAGAAGAGAAAACACCAAGCTTTGCACCGGTTAATCTGTCAGAGTAGTTTTCTTCAGGACCAAGACCAAAGTAGGTAAAATTGTTGTATTGGCGTTTCATAGGAATATCAATTGCAAAAACAGGGATATCTGACATACCTTTAACACCGGGGTATTCAGCGCGAACACCGAGGCGGCCGTCAAAATATGCTGTATAAGTTACCGTATAGTTGAATGTGGGAGTTGAAGCAGATTCTAGAACGTAGGTCAATTCAACACTGTCATTTTTTACTTCATAATTAAATTCCTTACGAAGCGGCTTTGCATATTTTGCAGCGATAGTCCATTCAGCTGCAGAGGAGGGCATTTTAGCACCTATATCGTTATCGGTAAATGCTCTGTGAAATGAAACTGTTGGTGGCAGGGCAATGAATTCTTCCCCGTGCTTAGAGTAGGAAATAACTCCATTGCGACGTCTGTCAAAAAGTATTGTGAAGTCATCTCCATGAACACCAATGCAGTAGTTGTCTATTACAACCCTTGCAGACTCCTCGCATGAGTGTGCATGTTCCTCTTTGTTTATAACAGATATTTGTCCAAATGCAATCTCATAGCCGCGCTTTGCCCATAGAGTGTCATTTGCAAGAAGTGCAGAGACCGTATATACATATTCGCCTGCCTCCGCAGGTGCTTCAAGCTTTAGCTTGTAGTCACAGGATTGCCCGGGGGAAATGTGGAGCTTGAACTCCTCTTTGGATAAAAGCTTTCCGTCTTTTTCAAGACGCGCTACAAATATGTATCCGTCCGTTCCAATGAACAGATTGTTGTTTTTTACGGTAACAATACCGTTTTCAATTTTTATTTTAATATTTGAATAAACGGCTTTTACCTCTTGAACCTTTGGGGAAAGAGTTCTGTCTGCATATATAATTCCGTCACCACAGAAATTTCCGTCATTGGTTCTGTCATCAAAATCACCACCGTAAGCGAGAAATCTTTTTCCATCGCTGTCGGTTTTATATATCGCTTGGTCTATATAGTCCCAAATGAATGCGCCCTGATATTGAGGATACTTGTCAATAAGGTTGGTGTAAAGATGTATTCCACCGCAAGAATTTCCCATAGCATGCATATACTCGCAAACGATATACGGCTTCTTTATTTTGCCACTTTCTAAAACCTTTTCGACATCTTCGGGTTTTACATACATAGTGCTTTCAATATCTGTAATATGGTCATATGCGCGGTTGTAGAAAACACCCTCGTAGTGAATTAGACGGCGAGTATCAACCTCGCGTAAATATTCAGACATAGCAGCGATATTGTCGCCGCAGTAGGATTCATTTCCAAGTGACCAAATAAGTATACTTGCGTGATTTTTATCTCTTTCATACATGGATCTGGCACGGTCAATAGTAGCTTCCTTCCACTCAGAAATAGAACCTGGGACGTTGATTAAATTTTCCCCTATAACACCGGGAAGAGGTGAAGAGCCGTGTGACTCAAGATTTGCCTCGTCGATAAGGTAAACACCGTATCTGTCGCAAAGCTCGTACCAAAGGGAATTGTTGGGATAATGACTGGTTCTGACAGCATTAATGTTTGCACGCTTAATAATTTCTATATCGCGCAGCATATCCTCTTTGGTAATTGCACGTCCTCTTTCTGCATTGAATTCGTGACGGTTTACGCCGTTGAGGATAATTCTTTTTCCGTTAAGGCACATTAGCCCGTTCTTCAACTCAAAGGTGCGGAATCCCACGTATGTGGAAGCTACTTCAACACTTTTTCCATCATGGAAAATTTCGCTTTTGAATGTATATAAATTGGGGTCTTCAGCACTCCAAGGAAGTACCTTGCCTATATTTGCGACAAAATTTGCGCCCATTCCCTCATATGCAATTTTACCGTCAGGAGCGATAAGCGTATTTTTTACGGTATAAGGACCCTTACCGATAATGTCAAGAACGGTGCCGAGTGTGCCCGTACCCGCTTCATAGTCGTAATCAGCGGTTAATTTCATGTCGCGAATGTGTATCGAAGGAACGGCATAAAGGTAGACGTCACGAAAAATTCCCGAAAATCTCCAAAAATCCTGGTCCTCCATCCAGCTCGCTGTGCTGTATTTGTATACTTCTACTGCGAGCCTGTTTCCGCGCTTCTTAACATAAGGTGTAATATCAAATTCCGCAGGTGTAAATCCGTCCTCTGAATATCCAACAAAATTTCCGTTAAGCCAAACGTAAAAAGCACAGCTGACTCCTTGAAATGATATATACATTTTTTTGTCGCGAAGCCGCTTTTCAACATTGAAGTGTTTTATGTAGCTGCCGACAGGATTGGAAATTTTAGGAATATTTGGGGGGACACATTTTTCATGTCCGTCCCAAGGGTATACTGAGTTTACGTATTGGCACTTTCCATAGCCGTTCATTTCAATATGAGAAGGAACGGTAATTTTGGAAAAGTTGTTGAGCTTAAAGTCGTTTTTGTAGAAATCTACAGGACGGTCCTCCGGTGTCTCTGAATAGGCAAATTTCCACACGCCGTTGAGTGATTGATGCATGTTTTTACCGCAAACAGTATATTTATGGTCGGAATGAGCTTTTTCGCGTCCAACCTCAAATATTTGCGGATTGTATAAATAGTCAAGTGTAGGTGTCATTTTTCAATCTCCTAAAACAGCAATCTAAGTTGTTGATTAGTTATTTTTATATCTAATGTTTATGATGAGTGTATTTACAATATAATTTTATCATTCTTGTTTTTATTTCACCATATACTCAATGAGACAAAATATGCACAAAATGATATAAATGTATTGCAAAGAACAAAAAAGTGTGTATAATATAAGTTAAGAAAAGAATGGAGATTGTTTGTATGTACAGTAATATTTCTTGTTCGCAGAATTTTGAAGAAGGAATGGAAAATCTTACACGAAAGCTGATTATTTCAAAGAGCGGCTTCTATCGAATGATTAGAATGAATGTTTTAAAAACTGAGCGTCCGTACGGTTGGAATGATTTTCAACTTTTGTATATTACATTCGGTAAGGCATACTACTACATAAATGGCGAAAAACTCGTGGCAAATGAGGGGGATATGATTATATACCGCCCTGGCGAAGAGCAAAAATATGAGTATTTTGGTTCTGATAAGACAGAGGTTTTTTGGGTACATTTTACAGGGAGCGAAGCACGAAATTTAGTTAACCGATATATACCTGAAGGTAAAAATTTATTCTTTGTAGGTCATAAGCCGGAACTCGAAGGTGTATTCAGACAAATAATTGCAGAGCTGCACCTCTGTCGTGCAAATTACGAGGAACTGCTTCCCCTGTACTTAATGCAGATATTAATTTCAGTTGACAGGTATCTTAAAGAGGATGATATAGCAGATGAAAAAATGTTCAGCGAGATAGAGAGAGCAGCAATATATTTTAACGAAAATTATAACCTTCCCATTAGTGTTTCAGGCTTCGCTGAAACATTGCATATGAGTCCTTGTTGGTTTATTAGAAAATTCAAGGAACTTTTTGGCGTTACTCCGTTGAAGTATATCTTGGAGCAAAGAATGTTAAATGCCGAAAACCTGCTGAAAACAACAAAGTATAACGTAACCGAGGTTTCAGAAGCCGTAGGTTATGATAATCCCTTGTATTTTAGCAGGTTGTTCACAAAATATGTCGGCGTTTCTCCAACAGAATATAAGAAGAACTTTCAGAGTAAATCAAAATAGGAAAGGATTAAACATTGTAATAATTATATACGTGTATGCTTTTACCAACAGGTCGTTTTCCTGAAAAACGGGTTGAAAAGCAATAATGAAGTCCCGCTTCTCTCGGCAGACGGTTTTTAGTGCCAAAAAAGTCTGCCTCTTCCTTCGTTTCGAATACACCGAGTATTGTTTCACTTTCGCCCTTCATTAAAGCAACTGCAAATTTTGTTTTCATTATCTTTTCTCCTAAAAGTGTTTTTTTGTTTTCCTGATTCAAGTATACATCTTGAATTGTACGATAAAACGGACTGCAAAAAGAAATAAGCAAAAAACAATAAAAACTGCAAAAAGAGAATAAAAAGATAATTATTTTTTCTAAAGCTATTGACAAAACTAAAAGCTTGTGATATTATATTAGGGCATGAAACGATATGCCCCTGTAGCTCAGCCGGTAGAGCACTTGACTTTTAATCAAGGTGTCCGGGATTCGAATTCCCGCAGGAGCACCAAAATAAAAAAGCACCCTCGTGGTGCTTTTTTATTTTGGTGTCACTGTGAAAAGAATCCCGTCTCTTCGCAAAGCGAAAGAGAGGGCTTCGTGGTTTTTGCATCAAGGTCTTGCAGAGCAAGACAAGATAGTGATACGCATGATACGCCGACGAAAAAACACAAAGTTCTCTTGATGCAACATTCCCGCATCAAGCAAAAAAGCACCCACGTGGTGCTTTTTTATTTTGGTGTCACTGTGAAAATAGGAAAAGGACAGGAATTTTCATTTCTGTCCTTGTAATCAAATTATTTAAGTATGAATTTATTAAAGCTCTTCTTGCCGCGCTTGATTAGAACTCCTGCAACAAGCTGTTCCTTTGTTACTGTTGCGCGAACGTTTGAAATTTTCTCGCTATCCACGGTAATTCCGCCTTGCTCGATGGCACGTCTGCCCTCTGATTTCGACGGAACCATTTTTCCGAGAACAAGAAGGGAGTTGACATCTATTACACCGTCAACAAGCATAGATTCGTCTACTTCAACCGAAGGTGTAAGTGTGCTGTCGCCTGCTGAAAATAATGCTTTTGATGCCGCCTTTGCTTTTGTTGCTTCTTCTTCTCCATGTATTAGCTTTGTCAATTCAAATGCAAGTATGTCCTTTGCAACATTGAGCTGTGCGCCTTCCCAAGTATCCATTTTGTCTATTTCTTCAAGCGGGAGGAAGGTAAGCATTCTTATGCACTTAAGAACGTCCTTGTCACCTACGTTTCTCCAATACTGATAAAACTCGTAAGGACTTGTCTTGTTTGGGTCAAGCCAAACGGCACCGCTCGCTGTTTTTCCCATCTTTTTGCCCTCAGAATTAAGTAAGAGTGTAATTGTCATTGCGTAAGCGTCTTTACCAAGCTTTTTCCTAATAAGCTCTGTGCCGTAAAGCATGTTCGACCATTGGTCGTCGCCACCGAACTGCATATTGCATCCGTATTCTTTGTAAAGGTGATAAAAGTCGTAAGACTGCATAATCATATAGTTAAATTCAAGGAAAGAAAGCCCCTTTTCCATTCTCTGCTTGTAGCATTCAGCGCTAAGCATTCTGTTGACAGAGAAGCAAGCTCCTACGTCACGGAGCAATTCGATATAATTGAGTCCAAGAAGCCAGTCGGCGTTATTAACCATAATCGCCTTGCCTTCGCCAAACTCTATAAATTTCTCCATCTGCGCCTTGAAGCACTCGCAGTTATGCTGTATGGTTTCCTTTGTCATCATGGAACGCATATCAGTTCTTCCGGATGGGTCGCCTACGTGACCTGTTCCGCCGCCAATCAGAACTATCGGTTTGTTTCCTGCCATCTGCAATCTTTTCATAAGGCAGAGTGCCATGAAGTGACCAACGTGCAAACTGTCAGCAGTAGGGTCAAAACCAATATAAAAAGTAGCTTTTCCTTCGTTTACAAGCTCTTTGATTTCTTTTTCGTCGGTTACTTGCGCAATTAAACCGCGTGCAACCAATTCGTCATAAATTTTCATTGCGTATACCTCATGTAAAATAAAAATAAAAGTCCTTGGGAGACCCAAGGACGCATTAAACGTGTTACCACCTTGATTTACATCTATTCTTCCGAATTGATGCCTCATCTGCCAAACGGCATACGCTGTAACGGGCGCTCCCGTTGCATCCTACACACTTTCGCTTCGGTGCACACTCAAAGATGTATTCGCAAATCGGCAGTTATGCGCCTCTCATCAACCGGCAACTCTCTGTAAAACCTTCCCGATGCTACTTGCTCTTATCACAGCTTTCTCGTGTATTATACAACAAAGGAATTTGTTTGTCAAGCAAAATAATAAAATAACTGTATTTATTTATATGGGTGAGTTGAAGCTTTTGCTATACTGTGCAGAAATATCCGTCATATGCTGTTGCAATACCATATTCTGCGGCAAGAGATGATAAAAGCTCGTGTATCGAGGTTTTCTTGTCGGTAGGAATGTGCGACAGTATGAATTTGGCTGAAGGGGTACAAATTTGTTCCGCTATAAGAATGTCTTTCATGATACGTATGCTGTCAAAATTTCCGTGCACCATCAAATCACCCGACGGAGCATTTATGCCAAGCGCTATATCGGCAATAACAGCATCAATCTTCAACCCCTTAAGCACCTTATATGCAGAAAAATTCAAAAAGCCGCCATCAAGTGCATAAAAGCATGTCTTCTCAGAGCTTATAATGAAGTTGAAGCATTCCTCGGCAGGATTTTGCGTTTCGTGATTTGAAGGTAAGGGAATAACTTTGTATGAGTCAATTTGAACAGGGAAGAAAGGAATTAAGGGAATTTTCTCAATCCTTTCATCTTCGGGCAAAAGCTCAAGCACAGCTTCACTTGCATAAATGCGTATGGCATGTAATTTTGAAAGCTTTAGTACTGCCTCGGCGGAAAAGTGACCTTCGTGTGAGTGGGTTATTAAAACATCTGAAATTCCGTAAAAAATATCTGAAAAACCAAGTGCCTCGGCAGTTGTGAAAATGTCATGCGGTGCGTCAATAAGCAACTTTTCATCAATAATTGTTCCACCGCGACCGCGATAGTCCTTTGAAGTCATTTTCTTTATGCGGCAGACTCCGTAACCGCTTCCAAGTATGCGAATTTTCATAAAAAGTCCCTTTTAAAAGAAAGCTTGAAATTCAAACGTTTTTGGTAATTTTATATACGGTATTCTGTGTGTAAATTTGATTAGAATCGTAAATGCATTCCCCGTGCTTTACCGAGTTCGGCTCTGTTTGCGCTTCCAGACAAAATGCACCGAAACGAACCTGATTAATATTGCCAAAGAAGCACGGTCCATCCCCGAGAAAATTACCGGTGTATAACTGAACTCCGGGACAGTCCGTATAAGCACTTAAGGTTAACTCACGTCCCCTTGCCACTGCTGCGAGAGGAAGTTTTATTCCAAGGAATGAGGAATAAGACTTCGGTGAAATTATAAAGTTGTGGTCATATCCCTTAAATTCTTTTTCTGAAGAGTTGCAGATTTTTCTCATAGCCGTGAAATCAAAATCGCTGTTTTTGGTAGGTATATGTCTGCCTGTAGGGATAAGATTTTCATTTACTTCAGTATATTCTTCGGAGTTTATCATAAGAGAGTGCGAAAGGACGGTATCGCTAAAACCGTCAAGGTTGAAATAGGCGTGATTTGTAAGCGAAATCGGAGTTTTTGAGTATGGCTTTGCTTTATACTGAATAATCAGTGCATCATCGGATACGGTATATTTGACATGAATAAGTAAATCCCCGGGAAACCCCTCTTCACCGTTTTTGGAAAGATAAGAGAGAGTAATACTCGACTCATCAAACTCCTCGATATTCCATACGCGTCTGTCAAATCCTACGCCGCCGTGCAAACAGTTTTCACCGTCGTTTTTCGGCAATTTATATTCTTTGGCGTCAATTTCAAATGATGCTCCTTCAATACGGTTGGCAACTCTTCCTATAATTCCGCCCTGATGGCTCGTATCAGCGATATAATCAGAAAGTGTGTCAAATCCGCCGACAATCTTCTTTCCATATGCCTCGAAATTTCTAATTATAGCCCCAAAAGTTATAATTTCGAGCTTGATGTTCTTATCAGTGATTTTGCACAGGTAAACCTCTTGACCGTTATCCAAAATACCAAAAAGCTGTTTCTGCATTTTTCTTTCTCCAGTGAAATATATTTACAAAAAGATTTTATCATAATACTGTGCGAAAGTAAAGATAAAATGGATAAGTTGTTGACAAGATTTTTGATATGTGTTATCATATTCCAAGAATGTATATTTTATCAGAGGTGATAATTTTGAATAAGGTTGCTATAGTAATTAACGGCCCCGGAGGAGTTGGTAAGGATACTCTTTGTGAGCTCGCATCACGACATTTTAAGGTTCGTAATGTTTCCTCGATAACACCCATTAAAGAAATCGCAGCCCTTTGCGGTTGGCGAGGAGAAAAGGATGATAAAGCAAGAAAATTTCTCTCCGACCTCAAAGCTCTGACAATTGAATATAACGATTTTCCTACTGCATGGGCGCTTTGTGAGTTTGATAAATTTATGAGCTCAGACGATGAAATACTTTTCGTACATATTCGCGAGCCGGAGGAAATTACAAAATTTGTTAAGGCAACGAAAAACAAAGCAAAAACTCTTCTTGTAACAGGCGGTGCTCGTATGACTAAGGTGGTATTTGGAAACGCTTCTGATGATAGAGTTTGTGATTATTCATATGATTACACATTTGTAAATGACAAATCTATTCAACAGTCGGAAATAGAGTTTGTCGCACTAATTAATGCAATTTTTCGCGAGGTGTAAATACTGTGGAGCTCTATAACGGCTTTTCTTATGATGGGTGGACTAGAATTCTTAATGACCCTTACTATGAAAAATCTCTAAAGAAAACAGTTGAAATTGCAGACACATATATCGTAAATCCACCGTCAAGACATACGTTTTCTTCAATGCATCTTTTTGTTCAAACGGGTGATAGACGTATTTTCGAGGAATCATATAATGACCTTAAAGGCAGAGTAGAGATTTTATTCATGGCGTACCTTATAACAAAAAATGAGAAGTATTTACCACATCTTTGCGATGCAATCTGGGATGTTTGCAATATGGAGTCATGGGGACTCTCTGCTCACGTGCCGGAGACAGAATCTCTGGATAAGAGAAGATGCTGGTTAGAGCTCTGCTCATGCCACATAGGCAGACTTTTCGGTGAAATATTAATGCTTATCTCCGATATTCTTCCCGAATTGATAGTAAGACGGATGAAAAAAGAAGTTCGAGAGAGAATAATAGAGTCATTTGAAAAGTATGATTTTTGGTGGTATACCAGTGAGAATAACTGGTCAAGCGTATGTATTAGCGGTGTTCTTGCTTCATACATATATGTCGCCGATAAAGATGAAACCTTGAAGATGCTGCCAAAAATGCAAAAAAGTGCAGAGTGTTACCTGAAAGGCTTTGACAGTGAGGGGTGCTGTAAGGAGGGCTACGGATATTGGGGATACGGATTCCGATATTTTTGCCTTTTCGCAGAGCTTTTGCGTAATTTTACAAACGGCAAAATTAATTACTTTGAAAACCCTAAGGTTCATGCTATCGCAAAATTTCAAGAGCATATGTCAATTAATGATAAGGAGTGCATTCGCTTCTCCGATGCAGATGCTGCCTTCAATCCACCTTTGCCGCTCACGCATTTTTTGAAGAAAATCTATGCCGATGTACAAATACCTTCAATACCCGCACCGAATAACCCTTTGTCATTGCATGAGTATTTTTGGTGTGAACCGAAATTCGAGCATTCGGATATGCGCCCCCAAAGCCATATTTTCCATGAAAATCAATGGTTTATTTATAGGGGAGAAAAATATAATTTCGTATGTAAGGCAGGGTCAAATTCTGAACCGCATAACCATCTTGATGTTGGCTCGTTCATGATTTCGTCCGGCGGTGCAGTTTCATTCACAGACCCGGGCACAGCTGAGTATACGCGACAGTATTTCGACCAGTCAACACGTTATAATATTGCAGGTCCTGCTGCACGCTCGCACAGTGTGCCTATAATAGACGGCAGTTATCAAATTAAGAGCAGTAAAAAATCTCAAATATTTAAGCAAACACCCGAAGAATACGCATTTTCTATGGAGGGGGCGTATAACGTTGACTCCTTAAAAACATTTAAACGCCATTTTATCTGTGAAAAAGAAAAGGTGATAATGATAGATTCTTATGTATTCTCAAGTATGCCGAAAAGTATTAAGGAAAGATTCGTAACGCTTAATGAGCCGATAGTTGAAACGGGAAAAATACGCGTCAAAAATACAACCCTTTCCTTTAATCCCGATAAGTATTCTGTGAGTGTGACGACAGAAACAATTACGAGGAAAAGCGGAAAAGAGGAACTGATATACATGATAGACCTTTCTGTTTCAGATCTTTCATTAAATACAGAAGTAACCGTTGAATTTTACTGAAAACATAAAAGCCATAGCATCAGCTATGGCTTTTATGTTGCATACCGTGTAACAAAATTCAGAAAATTGTAAATAAAAATTTACATCACAAGAGGATGCATATAAGTCCGTTAGCACCCTCGTTAACAACCTTTTCAAGCGTTGCACCCAGCTTTTCGCGAGAATCCTCAGGAATGTTTAAAAGCTTAGCGTTCATTCCGTCATTTACAAGGTCGTAAAGAGATTTGCCGAACATGTTTGATTCCCATACTTTCTTCGGATTTTCTTCAAATTCTTCAACCAGGTATTTGACAACCTCTTCGGTCTGCTCCTCTGTCCCGACGACAGGACAAAGCTCTGTACGAATGTCCGTCTTTATCATATGAATTGATTCTGCTCTTGCCGATACCTTTACTCCCCATCCACCGTTTTGCTTAGTAAGCTTCGGCTCGTCAAGCTCCAGTTCTTCCGGCTCCGGCATCACTATTCCGTATCCCTTTTCCTTTACATCAAGGAGTGCAGATTCTATCTTTTTATATTCCTTTTCGATTTTGCCAAGGCGTATTATGTTTGAAAGCAATGATTTTTCATCTATAATTTCTATACCTGCAAGCTCACTCATTACATCGTAATACTCTTGGCTGCTTATCGGAATGTCAAATTCCGCGCTTCCGTCTCCGGCATTAATACATTTTTGAACAAAATCTTCGTTTTCACTTAGAAAATTCGAGATGTCTCCAAGCTTTACTGCAGCTTGTGCAAAAGCTTCCACCTTTTCTAAAATTCGGTTGTGAATTTTGTGATTTTCAGGCAAAACCTCTGTCCATTCCGGAAGATTAAAGGATAATGTTTTTATAGGAAACTCAGATAGAACAAGGGCAAGAATTTCTCTTATATCATCGCTGTTGAGCTCGGTGCAATTTACTAAAGCAACAGGTGTTTTGTATTTTTCCTCAAGCTCTATTGCCAAATTTTTGGCATCATCTGATGCGGGATTTTTAGAGTTAAGGACTATAGCAAAGGGCTTCCCAAGCTCTTTAAGCTCTTTTGCGACCCTTTCTTCCGCTTTTACATAGTTTTCTCTCGGTATATCTGTAATTGTACCGTCCGTTGTTACAAGTATACCTATAGTTGAATGCTCTTCGATTACTTTTCCTGTCCCCATTTCTGCAGCTTCTTTAAAAGACATCGCCTCTTCGGACCAGGGGGTCATAACCATTCTTTCCTCTCCGTTTTCCTCGCCACCTATTGCCCCTTCGACAAGATAACCGACACAGTCAATTAACCGAATATTAAATTCCGTGTCATCAGCCATTTTAATTTTTACGGATTCTGCAGGGACAAATTTCGGCTCGGTGGTCATTATAGTTTTACCCGATGCACTTTGCGGAGCTTCGTCTTGTGTTCTTTCCTTGTCAAATTCATTTTCAATGTTAGGTATTACTACAGAGTCAAGAAATTTATGTATAAAGGTTGACTTTCCGCATCTTACAGGCCCTACGACGCCGACGTAAATATCTCCACCCGTTCTTTTGGCTATATCTTTGTATATTGAGTTATCTTTCATGGTTTGCACCTCACGTTTTTTGTACTACTGTATGCAGGAAAACAACAGAGTATTCCAAATAAAAAAGCCAGACTGAAAAAAATGATTCAGTCGGGCTGTAATTCTATATTTGAATTTTTTTAGGTACAGAAATACTATTTGGTGTTGACACACGTATGACGTTTTTGTTCTTCTTTTCAAGTATAAGCGCACAGTCCTCGGGGTCTACGCCAAGAACCTTGCAGGTTTCTTTTTTTCCGTTTTCGGTGTATTTTACTTTGTGACCGCGAAGAATGAACTTTTTTCTGTAAATATCCATAAATTTTGCCGGATTTTTAAGATTCGAATATAAGGAGAAAAACTTGTTCAAAATATCTTTGGCCATTATTATTCCAACAGATGAATTATCTTTTTCAAAAACCTTTTTAATCAAATCAGTCAGACGGGCAGGGAAGTTTTCTTCACTTGTTGTAAGGGAAATATTTATAATAATGTACTCATAGGATGTGAAGTTGTCAAGCTTTCCCTCTATCCACACCTTGCCGATTAGCTTGCCGTCACAGTAAATGTTACTAACCCAACCGATTCCTATGCTTTTTGTGGTATGCTCCTCGAGCGCTGTTGTAAGCGCTACCGCTGCAAGTGAGCTTATGAGTCCGGCTTGCGATGGAAAAATTGAAGGGCGGAGAATGCAGGATAAATAAATCCCTTTTTCCGTGTCCGCTTTGTATCTTCCGTCTGTATCAGTTTTTTTTCTGTTCTCTGAAAAGACAACGTATCTGTCGGGATAACCCAGCTTAGCATATTCCTTAGCCAGACGCGCTGTAGAGGGAAGTGCGTCGTGACATTCAAATTTAAGTATGCTTCCGTCAGAGCATCTTGAACTGACTACGTAATTGTTGTTCATAACGCACTCCTTTCAAAAAAAATATCGCTATAAATTAATATGATTTACCCCAATAAACGAGCTTTTTCGCCTTTCTGCCGCAACAGACACAGCTATCAGCAATGTGTTCTTGATTGAATGGGATGCAACGTGAGGTTACGTCTGCCTCTTCTTTAAGCTTCATTTCACATTCAAGCTCTCCGCACCACATTGCTTTAATATAGCCGTCCTTTTCTTTGGAAATGTTGACAAGCTCTTCAAGCGTTGTTGCTGCATATGTTCTCTCTTCTCTATGGTTGTATGCTTTATCAAAGAGCGCTTTTGTGAGGTTTTCAAGTCCTGTATTTACCGCGGGGATGAGCTCATCGATAGAAACAAAGCTTTTTTCTCTTGTATCTCTTCTAACTATAACGCACTTGTTATCCGCTAAATCACGAGGACCGATTTCTATTCTCAACGGAACGCCCTTCATTTCGTATTCAGCAAATTTCCATCCGGGTGATTGCTCCGAATCGTCTATTTTAGCTCTTATGCCGGCACTCTTAAGTTTAGAGAAGATGCTCCGAGCGGCATCAAGTACGCCATCCTTATGCTGCTGAACAGGAATAACGACAACCTGTATTGGAGCAACTGAGGGGGGCAATACAAGACCGGAATCGTCTCCGTGAGTCATAATTATTCCGCCGATTATTCTTGTTGAAACACCCCAAGAGGTCTGATGGCATGGCTTAAGTGTGTTGTCGCTGTCAAGGAACTGTATGCCAAATGCCTCAGCAAAACCAGAACCAAAATTATGGGAAGTACCGCCTTGAAGTGCCTTTCCGTCGTGCATAAGCGCTTCTACTGTATATGTTGCTTTAGCACCTGCAAATTTTTCTTTGTCGGTTTTTTGACCCTTAAGAACAGGCATAGCCAGATCCTTTTCAAAGAAATCCGCATAAACATTCAGCATCTGAACGGTTCTTTCTTCTGCTTCCTCTGCAGTTCTGTGCATTGTGTGTCCTTCCTGCCAAAGAAACTCTCTTGAGCGCAAGAAGGGTCTTGTTGTCTTCTCCCAACGAACGACCGAGCACCATTGGTTATATAGCTTTGGCAAATCGCGGTATGACTTAATTATATTTGCATAATGCTCACAGAAAAGCGTTTCTGATGTAGGACGTACGCAAAGACGCTCAGCGAGTCTTTCGTTTCCTCCGTGAGTTACCCATGCTACCTCCGGGGCAAATCCTTCAACGTGCTCCTTTTCCTTTGTGAGCAAAGATTCAGGAATAAACATAGGCATATAAACATTTTCAACA
>JAZSJG010000058.1:0-2159 GCA_045534215.1 Eubacteriales bacterium | reverse complement strand
GATATACAAACAAGAGAAAAGAGGGGTCATCTTGGCAGTAACTAAATCAAGAAATTGCTCGATAGATATTTTTCGCTATATCTGCGCTTTTTTAGTTGTTACAATTCACACCCATCCTTCAAAGCAACACAGTTTCCTTGCAGATTTCGTCTTCGTTGAAATCTTCGGAAAAATAGCTGTCCCGTTTTTCTTTATCGTCGCAGGATACTTTTACATCAAAAAACTCGAAAAAGGTCAGCCTGCCTTTCTTTCGTATCTTAAAAGAATTTTTATAACTTATGCACTCTGGTCGGTCGTTTACATTGCGCTTTCATATGTAAATTACAATAAACCGTTAACTATCTTTATAAAAGAAACCGCAGAAAAGTTTTTCACAAGCGGATCTTACTATCATTTCTGGTACTTCCCTGCTCTTATCTTCGGGCTTTGTCTGACAACTCTTTTATACAAGCTCAGATTAAAAAAGTTTATTATTCCTCTAAGCATCGCTTTATTTGCTCTCGGCAGTTTTTGTCAGGCGTACCGTCAATGGACAACGGGGATTGCTTTTATCGACTCAATCTGCGCGCATCCCGACTTTGCTGTTATACATAAATTCTTTATGCGCGGTTTCCCCTGGTTCAGCTGCGGTCTGCTTGTTTACAATGCTGAACGCAAGCTCCTGCCGAAGCTTTCAAATTTCAAGCTTTTCCTTATTACTGCGTTTAATTGTGCTGTATGGTTAGGCGAAATATATTTCATATTCTCTAATAATAACAATGCGAATTTCGCATCTGCCCTTTCTTTGTATCCGCTTATGGTGTTGCTTCTGCTGATACTTCTTAAAAATCCTTTTCCGAAGCTTGCCAGACTTTCAGAGGTTTGCAGAATCACCGCGAATTTCACCTATTACTCTCACCCGCTGTTCTTATTTATCTTTGGGTATATGAGTTTCCCTATAACAAACCTCAATCGTTTTCTTTTCGCCTTTGGCACAACTCTGGTTATAGGTCTTATTCTTTCAATGTTCAGCAAAAATAAAATAGTTAAACTGCTTGCAGGATAACAAAACGCCGATTCGTTCTGAATCGGCGTTAATTTTATTCAGCTTTTTTAGGTTCTTTATTTCTTACGAGAGCAATGATGATTGAAATCAGAACAAAGACTTCGTTTGCCGTACCAGCCCATGATTGATTGTTGATATTATAAACAAACCAACAGACGCAGACGGGAATCGTAAGAATACGGAGCCATTTGACATTCGTCTGCCACTGCGCAACGATAGCAAAAACAGAAGCTATCAGCGGCAGGACACTCCACGCATCTTTCCAGGTAAGAATTGTCGAAGCAACAGAAAGAATAAGGAAAATTATCGGAATGGTTTTTGACTCAATCTGCTTACCCTCTTTGAAGCTGAAGATAAAATTTTTCACGGCGCCGAGAAAATTCATCGCAACGGGCGTAAACAAGCCGAGAAAAGTATAATGACAGCACCAAAGGAGCGCACAGCCGACCATTAAAAGCATAACCTTTTTGTGTTTATTGAACTGATACATTGAAATTGCGACTGCCATAGCCATGAAGCCAAAAACCTGCGCAATTATAAACGAATTTGTTTTGATAAAATCAAGCATAGCAAATCTCCTAAAATTAAATACGAGATATTCTAACACAGGTCAGAGAAAAACTCAAATACTTTTTAAAAAAATAAACTTGCACAGTTTCCCGTGCAAGTTTATTTTTATATTCACTTACTGCTTTGCGCCGTTATCGAACATTTCAAGAACCTTTACTGATGCTGCAAAACAATTTGCGAGGCAGGAGGGGTTAAGAGCATCGGGAGTATCAAGTCTTGTATGGTAGAAATCAGGGAGTGCATGGTTGAGTGCTGTGATACCCGTTGCACGCATACCAGCCTGAGCAAATGCTGCTGAGTCTGTTGCGCCGCCCAAAGGAGGTACCATACCCTTCTTGCAGGGGATGCCAAGCTCCTCACAAGCCTCATAGAACAGGTCTGAAACATCCTTGTCAACCTTTACGGTACCGTTAAGGTCGCGGTAGTTGACCATAAGCTGCTCTGACTGAGCGATTGTATCGTATGAGAAAACGAAGGTGGGAACATCGTTGAACTCATCGTGATGTTTGCCTGCCCAAGCCTTTGCACCGCGAAGACCTGCTTC
>JAZSJG010000051.1:0-36751 GCA_045534215.1 Eubacteriales bacterium | reverse complement strand
ACAAACTAAAGCGATATAAATCCCTTGGGGGATTTGCGATATACGCTTCACTTTGTTCGCGTGCGAAATGTCTGCGGCGCGATATATCCGCTTCGCGGATGTGAGCGCACTATATGCGCGTAGGTCGCGGGGATTTAAATTCGCGTACTTTCAACCACGTTTGCCATAGGCGAACATATCGCTGACAAGCAACGCTTGTCTATATCGCTGCTTTGCAACGCGAAGCTATATCGCGCTCCGAAGGCGCATATCGCGTGAGCGAAGCGAACCAAAGAGGAGATGACGGCTATGAACAAAACAATAAAAGAGCTTGCTGTTGAGCTCACCATAGAAATTACCGCCCTTTGTGATAACATCAAAAACAGAAGTGTGTTTGTCAATCAACTTTTACGCTCTTGTTCTTCTGTTGGCGCAAACAGCTATGAGGCAAAGTACGCACAAAGCACTGCAGATTTTGTAAATAAACTTGAAATCGCCCTGAAGGAATGCTATGAAACTGACTACTGGCTTGAAATACTGTTCAAGGTAGGTTCGATGGAAGAAAATACATATAAAACACTCGCCAACAAATGCGGCGCTGTTCGCAGAAAGCTCATCGCCTCTATCACCACCGCAAAGGAAAACGGATAAGGACAAATGTTACTTTTGAGCAAAACTCGAAAGTGCATTTTACAGCAGTTTAGTATAACATATCGAAAGGAAAACCATGGAATATATTGTTGAATTGATAGCAGAACTTATAGGTAATATCACAGGAAAATGTGATCCTGAGAAAATGCCCGACGATCTGGAACTAAAAAAAGAATTTGTAGTTCAACCATATCCTAAAAGTATTGTAGGTTGGATTTTGGTCGTAATTCTTTGCTTTGCAATCGCACCTTTTGCATATTTAGGGAACGGTTTTGCATTTGCTTGTGTGTTCGTGGTTTTAGGGATTATATTACTGATTATCGGTGCAGTTCTTAATGTAAGTAAATATAAATTTGACGACAAGAAAATCACCTGTATTCGCTTGCATAAAAAAAACAAGGTAATCTTTTGGGATTCTGTTCATTGTGTAAAACTATATGAACGCACAAATGACTCTTCTGTCGCGTTAGCTCTTTATGGCAAAGAGAAGCTTCTGATAGATTTTGTTTCGCCAATGAAAAATTTTTGGAATATTCAAAAGCTAGCTGAACACTTGGGGTATGAGATAATTGTTGAAAAGGATCCAACCATAAAAACTATATTACACCCTTAGTTTAGGACTTTAAGGTATTACACCCCCCCATTTTGCAGACCTTTTGGAGTCTTGATTCGCGTCGAAAGTGTCGTGTGTCTTGAGAGAAAATGCGGAGTAAAAAATGAAGCCAATAAACATTAAGAATTTTCACAAAATTCCCCTTTTAATGAATCTACTTCTCTTGATTGCGGTTCCCCTTTGCATATGTTTTTTGACCACTGGAATTATGTACAAGATTACTGAATTGATTGTAATTGCCGCAATTTTCCTCGTTGCGCTCGTGATCGGTATTGGATTCTTTTTGAATTATGGCATTAGGATTACTTCAAAAAGAGTTACCTTAATGAATCAACGCATGTTGAAAGTATTTCGTTATGATGATGTCATTTACATTAAGATTGTCTTTGATAATGATACTATTTCTGGCGAAATTAAAACTGAAAATCAAAAAGCTTACGAGTTCTACTTTGATGGAATCGATTTGAGCACAGGATCTTCGTTTTTTGCTCACCTTTGGGTAACAGGATTAAAATTAACAAAAAATTTCGTTGATAAAAGTATTTCAGATTTATTAGTATGTGAAAAGGTAAAAGTTCAAAACTCTTTTACCGGACGGTAAATGGGACTTTAAGGTATTACACCCTCATTTTTAGGCAATTTTGAAACCTTTTGCTCTCTTGACCAATGTTGAGAGCATCATTTGTGTGTAAAGGAGAAAGAAATGAAAAAGATGTCACAACGCAAAATTTGAAATCGCAGAACTAAAATCAAGACTGAAAACTGACCTTATTATATCATCTTGTATTACAGAGTCGTTTTAATCATAGCGTTATGCACTTTTGAGTGCAAATAAAACAAGTAAAAACAGATGCTATAGCATCAATTAGTGACACTCAGCGTCAAATAATTTTATCAGAGGCAACCATGAGCAAAAATAATCAAGTCAAACAATTTGTTTTAGATATAGCGTACGCTGTTATTGCAGGTATTATTGTAGGTACGGCTTATCATTTTTTCCAAAACAGTAATGGATTTGCCCCCGGCGGTGTAGGCGGTCTTGCAACTATCACACACCACCTAACAGCAGGAAAGGTCAGCTGGTCTATTCTAATGATATTCTTTAACCTGCCTATTTTTGTTTTGGTTAGTGCATTTGTAAACAAAAAACTCGGACTGATGCTAAGCATTTATATGGTTGTTCAGTCTTTCATTCCGGATTTTTATACTGCCATTGGACTTAATCCCTACTGCCTTGCAAATAATCAAGAAGATTTTAATATTGTATTCGCTTGTATTGCAACCGGTGTAATATCCGGATTCGGTTTTTCCATTATGCTGAAAAGATTTGGTGCAAGCGGAGGCACATACGGAATTTCAGCACTGATTAAAAGGGTGAGACCCGAAGTTAACATAGCTTACATTTCATTTATAATGGACGCAAGTGTTGTTTCAGTCGCATTTTTCGTTTACGGAATGAAGATTACACCCGTTATATGTACTCTTTTGAATCTGTTTATTGCAAACATTATCGTAGACCACGGTATTAGCGGAATAAAGAACGGCTACAAATTCGAAATAATCACAACTTCCCCTAAGGAGCTTTCAGAGGAACTTATAACTCAACTTAAGCACGGTGTAACTGAAATCAATGTTCACGGAATGTATTCCGACACTGACAAGTATATGCTTGTTTGCATTATAAACAAGCGCCAAGTCGGTGAAATGATTAAAATTATCAAGAAATATCCCGACACCTTTGCAAGCTTTGAGAAAATAAACGAAGTTTTCGGAAATTTCAAACACAAGGTTTAAGAATAGATTTATAAAATTCAAGAAAAGAGTATACAGCTTTGAACTTCAAGGTTAAATTTTTTAATGAGCTTACAGCTTATGAGCTGTATGAGATTGTGCGTTCAAGAACAGAAATATTTTTGCTTGAGCAAAAAATAATCTGTCAAGATTTTGACGGTGTAGACTATGAGTCATTGCACTGCTTTATCGAGGATAGGGGAAGAGTCGTTGCATATCTGCGTGCATTTCGGAAAGAGGGTGATGTCATAAAAATCGGCAGAGTTTTATCTCTTAGACACGGGATAGGGCTTGGGAGAAAATTAATGGAAGAATCCATACCCAAAATAAAGGAAAAGCTTGGCAACGGTGATATAATGATTCACGCTCAGGAGTATGCTGCCGGATTTTACGAAAAATTCGGGTTTATTCCCTGCTCTTCTGTATTTATGGAAGAAGGCATTGCTCACATTGCAATGGTATTGAAGAAATAATTAAATATTTATATACAATAAAGGAGATTAAAATGAACTTTTTACGATGCAATCCTTGTGTTTTTGTTATTGAAAAGGATTATGAAATTTTGCTTTTTTCAAAGGCGAACGGTGCTTTTGCACTTCAGATAGGTGATAACGTATATCATGAAGAAAATTCGGGCGTTGTAAGCTCCGAAAAAAACTATGCAAAAATCAGATTTCCGCAATCTGTACTTGATGTTGAAAAAAAGTACAAAGTAATCTTTCGTAAAACAATAGATAGGAAAGCTTATTTTTCAGAATTTGCCGAAGCCGAGACACTAGAATTTGACTTCAAACCCTTGAGTAAAAAAACCGATATTAATATTTATCATATAGCTGACGTGCATTCCAGCTTTGATTTTGCCAAAGAGTCTGCCACCTACTTCGGTGCATCTCTTGATTTGCTTATACTTAACGGTGATATAGCGGAAGTTGAGGTTGAAGAAAATTTTTTCGAGGTTGCGAATTTAGTTTCTGAAATTTCGCACGGAGCGCTTCCTGTTATATTTGCAAGAGGAAATCATGACACTCGCGGTAAGCTTGCGGAAAGATTTACAGACTTTTTCCCGTCCAATCATAAAGAGACGTATTACACCTTTGAGCTGGGTTCGCTTTGCGGTGTTGTGCTTGACTTGGGTGAGGATAAATACGATAATCACCAAGAATACGGCGGAGCAAACATTTTCGAGCCATTCAGAAGAAAAGAGACGGAGTTTCTAAAAAAAGCAACGCTTCCAAAAGACAAGCTTTCGTTTGCAATCTGCCACATAAGCCCTGCGCAAACCACATTACACAAAGGCGACCTTTTTGATATAGAAAACGATGTCTATACAGAATGGAACAAGGAGCTCTCACGCCTTGGAATTAAATTTATGCTTTCAGGGCACATGCACAAAACTTATATTCTGCCAAAGAATTCTCCTGATAGCACTAGTGCACACGATTATCCTGTTATAGTCGGTTCTGCTTTTCTTCGTGAAAAGGGTATTTGGGGTACGGCATTAACAATATGTGAAAAAACCTTATGCGTAAAGTTCACCGATTCGAAAAGGAACGTAGTAGAAACCTACAGCATCAATCTTGAAAATGGCGAAATTTATTAATACCGCTTCTATCCTTTTCAAATAAAGAATAAATAATACAACATATTGAATTGGCAGACAACTTGTGCTATAATTTAATCATTGTAAAAGTATTTCACGCAAGATAAAAAAAGGTGTATAACATGAAAAATATAATTCTTATCGGTGACTCAATCAGAATGGGCTATGATAAATACGTTAAAGAGGCACTTGCAGACGTTGCTAACGTTTACTACCCTTCGGAGAATTGCAGATTTGCAGAATACGTTTTGCGATACGCTCATGAATGGAAAAAGAACGGTGAATGGCCGACAGATGCAGATCTCGTGCATTGGAATGCGGGACTTTGGGACGCACTCGAGCTTTTCGAGGACGAACCGCTCAGCACTGTTGAATATTATGAGAACGCTATTTCAAGAATCAATAAACGCTTACGCCTGCTTTTCCCTAATGCAAAAATCGTTTTTGCGACCTCTACAGCAGTTATAGAAGAAAGATTTTCTAAAAATTTCAGAAGACACAACCATATAATACAAAAATATAATGAGGCGGCAAAAAGAGCGCTTGCAGACACAGATACAGTTATAAACGACCTTTTCCCGCTTACCTCTAACTGCCCCGAGTCATATCACTCCGATGCGGTACATTACCGCACACCCGAGGGAACAGCGGTTATAGGCGGACGCGTCCTTGCCATTGTGTGCCGTGAGCTCGGCATTTCCGCAAAGGACGTTGATATTGAAAACTTTGAACCGGAAAAGTACACAAGCGACAATATCGGTTTTTAATTCAGTTATTTGGAGAAGAACAATGAGATTATCAACAGAAAGCTACATACTGCGCGAAAAATTCGGAGATTTTAGGGCTCTTGAGCTTATTAAAGAAGCCGGATTTGACTGCGTTGATTTTTCCTACAACAACACAGAAGAGAATTCCCCACTTCTATCAGACGGTTACCGCGAATACGCTGTAAAAATTAAAAAGCACCTTGAAAAAATCGGGCTTGTATGTAATCAGGCGCACGCCCCGTTCCCTTTTATCTACGGCGGTAATTTTGACGAAACAAACCCTCAATATCGTGACACTGTACGTGCTATTGAATCAGCAGCTATACTCGGTGCTGAACATATCGTTGTTCATTCCGTGGGAATACCGCAAGAGGTCACAGGTGTCGACGTTTGGGAATATAATATCGCATTTTACAGAAGCTTTATACCATATTGCGAAAAATTCGGAATACGCGTAGCGGTAGAAAATTTATTCAAAAGAATCAAACGCCCAGGCGGATTTGATTTCTTAGGAAGATTTGCAAAGTCAGAAGAGCTTTGCAAGCTTATACGTGACATTAATTCTCCTTATATTGTTGCTTGCATTGACACGGGTCACGCCTCTCTTACGACAGATGACGAGCCGCAGGTATTTGTATCCGGTCTTGACGGAAGGTATATTAAGGCGGTTCACATTCAGGATGGCGACTATGTCGATGACCGACACGTGCTTCCTTTTATAGGGGACTTCAACTGGAGTGCTATAATGTGTGCACTTAAGAAAATAGGTTACACAGGCGACTTAACTTTTGAAATATTTAAGTATCTTAAAAAATTTCCAAGCGAACTTATCCCCGATGCGCTTAAGCTTGCCGAAAGATGCGGCAGATATTTAATTTCGCTTTACGAAAAGGCATAATTTTCTACACGGGTCAATTATTTTTATGCAAAATGGAAATAATAACTCTGCACTTATATAAGAGCAGAAAGGCTATAAATATATGAAAGAAATAAGCCAAGCGGTCGATAAGAACCGCGAACTCATACTTGAAGCGGAACGGTATATTTGGAAGCATCCCGAGACCGGCTACAAGGAATTCGAAACCAACGCTTACATGACACAAAAATTCAAGCAGCTGGGATACGACGTTGTCCCCGCCGATAACATCACCGGATTTTATGCAATACTCGACACGGGTCGAAAGGGACCCGAGGTTATGATACTTGCGGAGCTTGATTCTATAATCTGTCCCGCACACAAGGATGCCAACCCTATAACAGGAGCGGTTCACTCCTGCGGACATAACGCGCAATGCGCTACACTTCTCGGAATAGCGGCAGCACTAAAAGAGCCGGGAATTTTAGATAAGTTTTCAGGCCGTATTCGTCTTGTTGCTGTTCCTGCAGAGGAGCTTCTTGAAATAGAATACCGTTCAAAGCTTAAAAGTGAAGGAAAAATCAAATATTACGGCGGAAAGAGTGAATTTTTATACCGCGGATATTTTGACGGCGTTGATATTGCTTTTATGGTTCATACTTCGAACAGTTACAGCGCAAGACTTGGCTCTATAGGATGCATTGCCAAAACTGTAACTTACAAAGGTGTTGCTTCCCACGCAGGAGGATCGCCGAGCAGAGGAATAAACGCCCTTTACGCAGCAACCTGCGGTATAAATGCCGTAAATGCAATACGGGAAACATTTGTCGATTCAGAGCATATTCGTGTTCATCCTATTATCACTCATGGCGGCGAAATGGTTAACGCCATTCCCGACCGCGTAACTCTAGAGAGCTACGTAAGAGGAACAACATTAGAGGCAATTTCCAAGGCGAACAAAAAAGTTAACAGAGCACTTATAGGTGCTGCGCTCTCACTCGGTGCAAACATTGATATTACCGATACTCCCGGATATTCGCCATTACTTAACGACAAAAACATGCTTGAGGTTGTAAAGGACGCCATGGCACTTGCGCTTCCTGACGAAGAGTTTAACTACAGCGAAATAATGGGAACCGGAAGCACTGATATGGGCGACCTCTCATGCGTTATGCCTGTTGTGCACCCATATGCAAAGGGGGCCTGTGGACGTTCTCACGGCGATGACTATAAAATTTGCGACCCTGAATCAGCGTGTGTTAAAAACGCCAAGTGGCAGCTTGCTATGCTCCTAATTCTTCTTCAGAATAATGCCGAGCGTGCATATCGTATTATAGAAGAATTCAAGCCAATATTCAAAACCAAGGAAGAATTTTTTGAGTATCAAGATAGCTTAAATATTTCGGGTGAACGAATCGTTTATAACGATGACTCTACCGCACAAATCAACTTAAAATAATTTCAAAATATAACAAAACAAACATTTTTCCATCGAGGTATACTTTATTACTGGATAAAGAGGAACTGCTTCAAAATGAAAACTGACACAAAGAAAAAAGCCCCCGCGTTATTCCTTTTGGATGCCTTGCGCGGCTTTGCAATAGGCGTAGCTTTCATTATTCCCGGCTTCTCGGGCGGCTCTGTCGCTGCAATACTCGGAATATACGAAAAGCTCGTTGGCGCTATAGCGGATATTTTCAAGAATTTCAAATCTTCAATCAAAACGCTTTTGCCTATTGGAATTGGAATGGCACTCGGAATAATATCCCTGCTCTTTCCTCTCAAATGGGCACTTGCAGAGTTCCCGTTTCCAACAGTTTCTCTATTTGTAGGTCTTGCAATCGGGGGTCTGCCATCTATAACTGACAAGATGAGGGGAAAGATAACGGTGAAAAATATTTTTGCTTGTACCATACCCCTTCTTTTAACAGTTCTGATTTCGTTTTTACCAAATGCAAGCGAAGTAAATCTTCTCGGTCTTAACTTTTTTGGTTATATACTCCTTTTCATTATAGGAGCTATTGGCTCAACCGCGCTTGTAATCCCCGGAATTTCGGGAAGCATGATTCTTCTTATCCTCGGATATTATAATCCTATCTTGAAGCTTATAACAGAGCATCTGCTTCTCGGACGTGATACCTTGACTTCTCTTTTGGTCCTTATATGTATAGCTTTTGGAATCGCGATTGGCTTTTTCTTTATATCAGTCGTTATGAAGATTTTACTGAAAAAATATCCACGGGGAACTTATTTTGCCATTCTCGGATTTATTATCGGATCAATTCCGACAATATATATTTCCACAGCAAAGGATGCCTCTATAACATTCGACACACTTCCGACATCGCCTCTTTACTGGATTATAAGCGTTATGATGCTTATACTTGGCGTATTGCTTTCGTATATGCTCGTCAGATACTCAAAAAAGCAAACGGAAAACAAGAATAGTTAAATAAAAAAAGCGCTTAAAGCATTTTATTCTAGCTTTAAGCGCTTTTTTTATTCAAATTTCAAAAGTGGCTCTACAAAGCCGCTTGGATCTTGAGATGATATATCACATGCAACAACTGTATTTCTGTGCACAATGAGATTTACGCAAACCGCACCGTCATACCCGTCATAATTTTTTACAGTATACGTATACCTGGTAACCTTTTTATTCTTGTACTTGCTTATGTCGAGTCCCTGTCTTTTCTGAATCTCATTATATTCCGACATCACTCTGTCGAAATCGCGCGGAATAGAAAAATCAGACTCATCAATAGGCACCTCATCCACTTCAATTCCAAACTGAGAAATGAACTCGACTCTGTCCTCATTCGTTTTTATTCCTCCGAAGTCTACGTTATTCGAGGATGCCAAAACCGATGCCCTTCCGAGTCCTCCCAGGGAAAGAAGAAGTACAAGAGCAGTTACAGTAAGAAGTATTACGGCAAAAAATTTTATTGTCGATGCACGAACCGAATATACAAACATATATTATTCCTCCATTATTTTATTAAAATATACGACAAACGGGGCAATAATATTACTAAAGCGATTCATTTTATATGTGTAGTCTTTTGAAAAAAATGTGCGGAGAACAGAAACGTTCTCCGCACATTCTATGTCGGTTTTCCATATTATTCTTCCTTCTATATCTTTTTCAAGAATGCTTGAAAAGCCCGACACATTTTGCTTTAGGTGTCAATTTCAGCCGTTGCAGCAGCAACAAAAAACAATAACGATAGCGAGGATGATCACCCAAGTACAGTTGTCGTCAAAAAGATGGCACAAGCAGTTGTTATTCATATGTGTTTGCCTCCGGGAGTTACTTTTTGCGGTTTTCTACCGCTCAATAACATACTATGCGAAAGCAACTTTTGTGGTTACGCAAATTTTTGATTATCAGTTGAAATCAAAAACTGCGTTTCCGTCCTTAATAACAAGTCTTGCCTCAAACGCCTTTCCGTTTTTTGATATAAATCCTGACATTTTGGCTGTTTTTCCCGTGGCAAGAAGTCGTTTAACTTCTGTTATGGGCATAACCTTTTTACATATATTGATGCCCACTCTGAAAGAGCATCCTTCGTTAAAGCCCATGCAGCCGTAGCTTGTTTTGCCGCGAACTACGTTTTTTGCGCAAATCGGGCATTTCCCGACAATTTCTCCGTATGTGCCTGTTTGAGTGTTGGCAGGGGTTGGAGAAGAGCCGCCTTTTTTGAATATTGCCGCAATCTCATTCTCGGCAAGTTTAACGCTGTCTTTTATGGTAATTTCACCTTTGTAAACCTTTTTAAGCGCCTTTCCCATCTCACTGGTTTTGTATTTATCCATAGCTATGGAAAGCTTTTCCAAAGATTCTATAAGGTATTCCCCGTCAGGCAGGATTGTATATACATCCTTTTTTAGATCTATATAACCGCTTTTTTTAGCATTATCTATAATTGCGGTTCTGGTAGCTTCTGTTCCGAGTTCAAGTCCTTCAAAAATAGCTCTGTAATCCTCTGCATCGTCCACCTCACCGCTTTCCTCAAGCTCTTTTGCCTTTGCTTTGTCATCCTTAAAGGGATTTTTAAGGTAATTATTCAAGGTTTCGATGGTATAATGCTTCGGAGGAGTGGTTTTTCTTTCTATAGGGACAAACTTTATGTTAACAGAATCACCTATCCGAAGCTTCGGCAAAAGCTTATCCTTTTGTCCGTAATCGTCGTATTTTGTCCATCCCTCTTTGAGAATCACGGTACCCTTGAGTGAAAACTCTTCAAGTGTACCTACGGCAATTTTAATCTCGCTCTTTTCAGCAAGGCATTCTTCGGCGCAGAATATCGCTACGAAGCGGCGGAAAACTGTAGAATAAACCTGCTTTTCCTTTTCCGTAAGTTTATCCAGCTTAGGAATCTTATAGGTAGGTGTGAGTGCTGAGTGAGACTCTATTTTAGAGTCATCAAATATATATTTAGAGTCCTTAAATTTCACGGGATAACCGAGCTTTGCAACATTTGAGAGAATAGTTTTAATTTTTCCCTTTTCGGCAGTAGCAAGATACTCGGAGTTGGTTCTCGGATAAGTAAGATAACCATCCTCGTAAAGCTTCTGAATTATCTTCAAGCTCTCGCTCATGCTCATCTTGAATTTTTTACCGAGAACATTCTGCAATGTAGACAAGGAAAAAAGCTTTCCGGGATGTATATTTTCCTTTTTGCTCTCAACACTTTTTACAACAGCTCCGGTTTTATTGTAAAGTGCAGCTCTTTCCTGTGCCTTATCCTTTTCATCCTTTGAGAATTTATGCTTACTGGTAAGCTCTATAGTTTCACCGTTTGTCGCTTCGTTTGAACGGATAGCATAATAAATTTCCGGCTTGAAGTTTCTTATTTCTATATCCCTGTCGTAAATTGCTCTTACAATAGGCACAATTACGCGTCCAACGCGAAGAAGCTTTCCTGTGCGAATAGTTGCATACCGTGTCAAATTTACACCGTAGAGCCAATCTATAAAGGTTCTTGCGAATCCCTCTGATGCAAGGTTATTATATTCGCTCTCATCCTTCATATCTCGAAGAGCTGCGCTTACAGTTTCGGGAGTCTGGTCAGGAAGCCACAGACGCTTTTGCTTCTTGCTTGACTTTAGGGCATTGCTTATACAGAGGCGTACAATTATTTCTCCCTCTCTGTCTGCGTCACCTGCGTTAACTATAGTATCAACGTCCGATCTGTTACACAGGTTTTCGAGTATTTTATACTGCTTTGAAACACCGTAATCAACCTTTTTATCATCTCCGCGGCGAAGCTCGAATTTGAAGTCCTCAGGGAAGCAAGGTAGATTGTCAAGCGTCCATTTCGTGCGTGTTGTATTAGTGTATGTTTCTATATCTACGAGTGAAAAAAGATGTCCGAAAGCCCAGCTTACTATATAGCCCTCGTTTATAAAATAGCCGTCTTTTTTTTCCATTTTTCCAATTCCCGCAACAATGTTTCTTGCAAGACTCGGCTTTTCGGCTATTATAAGAATCATTTTATCACCCGCCTTTCTTCAATTAACTTTGATTTCTTTAATCGTGTATTAAACATTTTACCACAGATTTAAGAAAATTTCCATACTTTTGAAAATTTTTTCAACTTTCTGCATATTAATCTCAATTTGCTCTCATTAGTGCGCACTGTATAAAAGAATTTAACAGATAAATTGTTACATTTTTTCTTTCCTCGCGTACTTTTATTTTTGCAGCATTTGTGTTATACTGTATATGTGCATTAATTTTATCACTCGGAGTAATATATGGCAAAGCTTTATTTCAAATACGGTGCTATGGGCTCTTCGAAAACCGCTCAGGCGCTTATTACAAAATTCAATTATGAGGAAAGAGGCATGAAGGTCTGGCTTATCAAGCCAAAAACAGACGACCGTGACGGTGAAAATATGCTTTTTTCAAGAGTTGGGCTTTCCTGTTCCTGCATTTCTATAGGTAAAGATGATTCTATCATTTCACTTTTTGAACAAAGCTGTCCCGACGCAAGTGCTGTAATAGCAGACGAATGTCAGTTTTTCACCAAAAAGCAAATTGACGATATGCGTAAAATCGTTGATGAAAAGAATGTTCCCGTCCTTTGCTTTGGACTAAGAACAGATTTTCTTACAAATCTTTTCGAGGGAAGCCGACGTCTTTTTGAGGTTGCTGATTCTATAACCGAAATAAAAACCGTTTGCACATGTGGTAGTAAAGCTACGATAAATGCCAGAATACGTCCGGACGGCAAAGTTGCGACTACCGGCAAACAAGTATTTATCGGAGGAAACGAATCATATCTGGCAATGTGCCACAAATGCTATAAAAATCGAATAGAGAGTGAGGGGCGCAAGTAATGGATATAAATAAAATCCTTAATTCATGTGACCATACTGCACTGTCGGTCACAGCCACCGAAAATGATATAAGAACGCTTATCGGAGAGGCGGAAAAGTATAAAACGGCCTCTGTTTGTATACCCCCGTGCTTCGTAAAGCTTGCAAAAAGCGTTTCATCACCCGACTTAAAAATTTGCACGGTTATAGGTTTTCCCAACGGATATTCCACAACCGAGAGTAAAATTTACGAAACCAAGGATGCTATCGAAAACGGTGCGGATGAGATAGATATTGTCATAAATCTTTGCAAGCTAAAGGACGGCAAATACACTGAAATTGAAGACGAAATCAAAAGAATCAAAGAGGTGTGTGGAAAAAGAATCCTTAAAGTAATAATTGAAACCTGCCTTCTTAACGAGGAGGAAAAAATTGAAATGTGCCGTGTAATTTCGAATTCGGGCGCTGATTATATCAAGACCTCTACGGGATTTTCAACTCACGGTGCGACAGTTGAAGATGTAAAGCTCTTCTCCGAACATATATCGAGCCACGTCAAAATAAAAGCCGCGGGAGGCATTAGTACTCTTGAGGATGCCGAAACATTTCTGAATCTCGGGGCATCGCGGCTCGGAACAAGTAAAATAGTAAAGCTGATTAAAAATTCTGACACGGAGGAATTATAATGAATAAACAGTTTCACACACCACACATCAATGCATCACCGTCTGATTTTGCAAAGACAGTTTTGATGCCGGGCGACCCTCTTCGTTCAAAATTCATAGCACAAACATTCCTTGAAAATGCCACGCTTATAAACAATGTTCGCGGCATTCAGGGTTACACGGGGCTGTATAAAGGAGAGAAAGTAACTGTTATGGCAAGCGGAATGGGGATGCCCTCGATGGCAATATACTCATACGAGCTATACAACTTTTTCGGCGTTGATAACATTATAAGAATTGGCTCGGCAGGCGGTTTGTCTGAAAATGTTAAGATTCGGGATATAATTATCGGAATGAGTGCTTGTACCACAAGTAATTTTGCACGTCAATACGGCCTTGAAGGTACTTTCTCTCCTATTGCGAGCTACGATATCATGAAGATTGCCATAGACGAAGCAGAAAAAATAAACGCAAGGGTGCATATTGGAAACATTCTTTCCTCCGACGTTTTCTATAATGCCGACCAAACGGCAAGTGAAAGGTGGCGGGCAATGGGTGTTCTCGGTGTTGAAATGGAAGCGGCAGCACTTTATATGAATGCTGCATACAGCAAAAAAAGAGCTCTTGCCATATGTACGGTTTCGGACCATCTTTTCACTGGTGAAGCACTTGATGCTGAGGCAAGACAGAACTCATTTACGGACATGATGCAAATTGCTCTGAACACAGCAATTCGGATTTAATTTTTGTTATGAAAAGAATTTTTTTAATAGTTCTTGACTCCTTGGGAATAGGTAACGCACCTGATGCGGACAAGTTTATGGACAAAGGAGCTAACACACTCAAAAGCATTCATGCAACAGGAAAGCTTAACATTAAGAATCTCGAGTCGCTCGGACTTGGGTACATAGACGGTGTTGATTTTTTATCTACCGATATGCCACTCATTGCCACAGTTGCGCGGTTATCAGAAGTAAGTATGGGCAAGGACTCAACAATAGGACATTGGGAAATTGCCGGAATAATATCCAAAGAACCGCTCCCCACCTATCCAAACGGCTTTCCCGAGGAAATAATAAACGCCCTAAAAAGCGTCACGGGCAGGGGTGTTCTTTGTAACATGCCATACTCAGGGACTGATGTTATCCGTGATTTCGGGCATCTGCATAAGCAGAGTGGAGATTTAATCGTATACACATCGGCAGACAGTGTTTTTCAAATAGCAGCACACGAAAAAACCGTGGAACTTGACGAGCTTTATGAAATATGCGAAAAGGCAAGAAAAATTCTCGTCGGCAAGCATGCTGTCGGCAGGGTCATAGCGCGTCCGTTTACAGATGACGGCAAGGGAGGATTCGTTAGAACAAAGAACCGTCACGACTATTCACTCGTCCCTCCCAAAAGAACGATGCTTGATGCTATTAAGAACTCTGGGAAAGAGGTAATTGCTGTCGGAAAAATTACCGATTTGTTTGCAGGCAAAGGAATTACCGTATCAATACCTACTAAAAGTAATAGCGACGGCATGAAAAAAACTATCGCACTTTTAAATAGAGATTTTACAGGGCTCGCCTTTACAAATCTTGTGGATTTCGATACGGTATACGGTCACAGACAAGATGCAGAAGGATATGCAATTGCTCTTTCTGAATTTGACGTTCAGCTTGGTGAATTCATATCTAAAATGAGCAGAGATGACCTCCTTGTCATAACCGCAGACCACGGATGCGACCCGTCCGACAACTCAACAGACCACACAAGAGAATGCGTCCCTCTCATTATGTACTCTAAGAAAAATTTGTCGAAAAATCTTGGAACGTTGTCAAACCTAGGCAACGTAGCTACCTTTATCTGTAAGGAGCTTGGCGTTGACTTTGTTCATGAGATGTAAAATTAACATTAAAAAAGCTGTTGCCGCAACACCTTATCCGGCACAGCTTTTTCTGTTTTCAGAATCGTTTATCGTTAAAAATATAATTTGCTGTATTCTATTGATTTTTTCTTTAATCTGTGATATCATAATGCTGTTGTATAAATATTTTAGGGTATGATTATGTATAAAAGATTTGTGAATGCTCTTTACACGCTGAATATAATTTTCCAAGCGTTAATAACCCTTATTACGCCAGTTGTAATTTTGTTTTTTATATCTTGGATTTTAGTTACAAAGCTTTCCCTACCCACATGGATTTACGCAATATCCGTAAGTATCGGTTTTTTATCCGGATTTGTTTCCATGATTAAATTTATACTAACAGCTTTTGCGAATCTTGAGCGGCTAAGAGCTGCTGATGAAAAGGAGATGAAGGACAAACAATGAATAACAAAAAGCTTCCTTTTTTTGAAGCACTGCTCATATTATTAGGTGAATTGGTAGTTTCTGTTATCGTATGCGGTATCTATCTGATTATAAACAAATTTTCATACAAGGTTGTAACGGGTGCAATTCTTGGCTCTGTTGTTACAACACTCAACTTCCTTTTTCTTGCAATTTCAACCAACAATGCATTCGACAGAGCTGTCGAAGCAAGGGGAAACAAAGAGATGACGGAGGAGGAAATCGAAGAATTTACCGCCGCACATCAGAAGGAATTAAATTTTGCGATAAAGCGTTCTTTCATTATTCGTAATATCAGCATGGTCATAACGCTTGTCGTTGCATTTGTTTTAGATTGGTTCGACGTTATTGCGACTCTCGTTCCTCTGCTTATGCTTCGCCCTATTATAACGGTCGAATCACTTATCAGACAAAAAATGAATAAAGGAGGCGATACCTGATGGATTTATCTGTAGACGGTGCTAAAATATACGTGCGAATAACCGCCCTTTACGAGAAATTCGGCGGTATTTTCGGCAACCTTATTACTGCCACGACGATATCCTTGTTTGCGGTCACACTCATCTTAATAATTTTAAGTTGTGTCCTAACGAAAAATATATCCAAACGACCGAATCGAATACAGGTTGTAGTAGAAAAGCTCGTGTCCATGCTTTACAACTTGGTTGAGGATACTATGGGCAAGCACAATATGAAGTTTGCGCCATATATAGGAACGCTTTTCCTTTCTTCTATCATAGGTACACTTATAGGAACAACACAGCTATTCCGTTCAACTACAGCCGACCTGTCGGTAACGCTTGCGTGGGCACTTGTTACTACGGGGCTCGTGTGGTACTCATCTATTAAAAACTTCGGATTTAAGGCGTGGCTTAAGGGCTTTACAGAGCCGATTGTGGTTATGACGCCTATGAACATCGTAAGCGAAATAGCCCAGCCCCTCTCACTTGCTTTCCGTCATTTCGGAAACGTTGCAGGCGGTTCCGTACTTACGACATTAATCTACACAGTGCTTTCTTTGCTTACTAATTTTATTTTCGGCTGGTTGCCTGATGTTGCACTTAATTTTTTACCGCCGTTCTTACAAATAGGAATACCTGCCTTTTTATCAGTTTATTTTGATTTATTCGCAGGATTCGTTCAGGCACTTGTTTTTACACTGCTTACAATGGTTTACGTTGCGGGAGCTAATCCGCCCCCGCCCGAAAAGACAACCGAAGCGGTTGATGAGTAATTAATGATAAATTAAATATAAAATATTTTTAGGAGGATTTCAAAAATGCATGGTTCTATTGAGGTTGCTGCAAGAGCACTCGCAGCAGGTATTTGTATGGGCCTTGGCGCTATAGGTCCCGGTGTCGGTGAAGGTATCGCAGTAGGAAAGGCGCTTGAGGGTATGGCTCGTCAGCCCGAGGTTGCAAGCACACTCCGTACCAATATGATTCTCGGATGTGCTATTACCGAGACAACGGGTATTTACTCCCTCGTTGTTGCTCTTCTGCTTATGTTTATGAAGCTCAGCTAATTTCAGCAAGACAGCATTACTTCAATGATGAAGCTTACGGCAATACAATTTTGCCGTAAGCTTTGGGAAAGGTATAATCATTTTATGGAATTTTTAACAGGATTTGAATCTTTCGTCGGTGTTAACTTCTGGACGATGATTTTCGCCTGGTGCAACCTTCTTATACTTTACTTATTTCTTCGCAAATTGCTTTTTAACCCTATCAAAAAAATGATAGACGACCGCCAAAATGAAATTGATGGCATGTACTCGGACGCCGAAAGCTCAAAAGCAAATGCTGCGGCGCTTAAAGAGGAATACGAGAAGAAAATGGAGCTTGCAAGCGAGGAAAGCGAACAGATACTTAAAAATGCCGTTCGCAAGGCACAGCTGCGTGAAGAAGAAATCTTAAAAGAAGCAAATGAAAAGGCGACAAGGACACTTGAGCGTGCAACCGAACAGATTGAGCTTGAAAAGAAACGCGCCATCAATGAAATCAAAGACGAGGTTTCGGGTATGGCTATAGATATTGCTGCTGCTGTTATAGAGCGCGATGTTGATAAAGAGGAGCATGCTCGATTTATCGATGAGTTTATTGACAGCATAGGTGACGAAAAATGACGGCGGGTAATGAATACGGAAAAGCATTTTTTATGCTTTCCGAAGAAACCGGAGAAATAGAATCGGCTCTCATTGACCTTAGAGCCGTGTCAAAAATTCTTTCTGACAATCCGGACTATATCAAGCTTCTTGATACGCCCGCGGTTACCGCCTCAGAGAAGATAGAACTTATTGACGAGGCATTTTTCCCTATTGGCGAAAACCTTAAGAATTTAATAAAAATACTTTGCGAAAAGCATTTAGTATTTACTTTCTTCGAGATTGAAAAAACATTCGTTTCTCTTTATGATGCCCTTATGGGAATTGAGAGGGCTGAGGCGGTAAGTGCCATACCGATGAGCGATGCTCAAATCAAGCGTCTTGAAGCAAAGCTTTCAGATATCACAGGCAAAAAAATTATTTTGAAAAATACCGTTGACAAAACTATTCTTGGCGGAATTAAAATACGCTATCTTGGCAAACAGCTTGACGGCTCAATAAAAACACGTCTTAAGATGTTTGAAGAATCGCTAAATGCAACGGTGCTTTAGTGTACGAATTTTATTTGACGCAAACAATACTATTTTCGAAAATGAAGTTGGTGGTAAAATGCAGTCCAAAATCAATGATATCAGTAAAATAATCAAAGAACAAATAAAAAATTACTCAAAGAAGACTGAACAGGACGAAATCGGTTACGTCATATCAGTCGGTGACGGTATATCAAAGGTTCACGGCTTGGATAAGTGCAAAGCGAATGAGCTTCTTGAGTTTTCAAACGGTACGTACGGCATGGCGCTTAACCTTGAACAGACCTTTGTAAGTGCCGTTCTTCTGGGCACAGACGTTGGAATAAGTGAGGGAAGCGTTGTTAAGAGAACGGGGCGCGTTGTTTCCGTTCCCGTAGGCGAAGCACTTATCGGAAGAGTAGTTAACGCTCTCGGTCAACCGATAGATGCCAAAGGGCCCATTGTTACGTCACACTACAGTCCTATTGAGCGAAAAGCTTACGGAATAATTGAGAGAAAGTCAGTTTCCGTTCCTCTTCAAACGGGTATAAAGGCAATCGACTCTATGATTCCTATAGGACGCGGACAAAGAGAACTTATAATCGGTGACAGACAGACCGGTAAAACTGTCATTGCAACCGATACTATAATAAACCAAAGAGGCAAGGACGTTATCTGTATATACGTTGCTATAGGACAGAAGCAATCTACTGTTGCTAACGTTGTTGACACTCTTTATAAAAACGGCGCTATGGATTACACTATTGTTGTTTCCGCAACAGCATCTGAATCTGCGCCATTGCAGTATATTGCACCTTATGCAGGATGTGCTATGGGTGAGTATTTTATGGATAAGGGTCGGGACGTGTTAATTATTTACGACGACCTTTCGAAGCACGCTGTTGCATATAGAGCACTTTCCTTGCTTATAAGAAGACCTCCGGGCCGTGAGGCATATCCCGGCGATGTATTCTATCTTCACTCAAGACTCCTTGAGCGCGCGGCACGTCTTGCGCCCGAATACGGCGGTGGTTCTCTCACAGCACTTCCGATAATAGAAACACAGGCAGGTGACGTTTCTGCATACATTCCGACAAACGTTATTTCAATAACCGACGGTCAGATATTCCTTGAAACAGAGCTTTTCCATGCAGGTGTGCGTCCTGCTGTCAATCCCGGTATTTCGGTTTCGCGTGTCGGAGGAAATGCACAGATTAAAGCAATGAAAAAGGTTTCGGGAACTCTTAAGCTTCTATATTCACAGTACAGAGAGCTTCAGGGATTTGCACAGTTTGGCTCCGACCTTGACGCCGATACAAAGGCGCGTCTTGAGCAGGGTGAAAGAATTGTTGAGGTTCTTAAACAGGATAGAAATTCTCCTATAGCCGTAGAGCTACAGGTCGCTATCATTTATGCTGTAGTCAACAATCTTCTTAAAGAAATTCCCAAAGAGGATATTCGCAGCTTTGAAAAGGAGCTTTTCGAGTATCTTGTCGCAACAAAAGAGAATTTGCTTGCTAATATCAGAACCAAGGGAACTCTTGACAAGGATGACGAAAACGAGCTCAAAGAAGCAATACTCTATTGTAAGAGCAAGTTTCTTAATAAATAAAGCTTAATTTTTAGAAAGAAGGGTTTCGTTTTATGGCGGGAGCGTCAATGAACGATATAAAATCTCGCATGAAGAGTGTGCAAAGCACCATGCAAATAACAAAGGCAATGGAGCTTGTTGCTACCTCTAAATTGCGAAAGGCAAAGGAAAGGGTCGAAAAATCTCGTCCTTTCTATGAAATTTTAGCAAAAGCTATTTGCGGTATAGTATCCTCATGCGAAGTTAACTCTTCAGTGTGGAGCAAAAAAACCGAGGGAAAAAATCCGCTGTATATTGTTATAGCAGGCGACAGAGGACTTGCGGGCGGTTACAACTCTAATGTTTTTCGCCTCTGCTCTATGCTTCCCGGAAGCAAGGAAGCACAGATTCTCCCTATAGGTAAAAAGGCACACGAATACTACTTAAGGAGAAACGCAAATCTTTTTACACAAGCTCAAACACCTATTTCAGATGTAGGTGTTGGGTCTTGCCTTAGCTTTGCACAGTCAATATGCGAGGCATATAAAGCCGGTATTTTCGACACGGTTATACTTGTATATACCAAATTTAAGTCTATGATTTCACAAGTGCCGGTATACGAAGAGCTGTTACCATTTTCGTCTGACGGAATTGAGACAAAAAGCTCGGATGCCATGTTTGAAGGCGAGCTTGAGAGCATTCTTGACACTATAATCCCAAATTACGTCGGCGGTATTATTTACTCTGCTGTATGTGAGGCACTTGCTTCAGAATCAGGCGCAAGAAGAAGCTCAATGAACGCGGCAAATAAAAATGCAAAAGAAATGATTGATGTTTTGATGCTTAAATACAACAGAGCTCGCCAAGCCGTTATAACTCAGGAAATAACCGAAATAGTTTCGGGCGCTGAAGCGCTGTAAATTAATCGAAAGGAAACCGAGGAATGAAAAATAATATCGGTAAAATAGTACAGATTATAGGACCTGTACTTGATATAAAATTCGAAGGCGGTCACCTCCCTGACCTGCTTAACGCGATAGAAATCATGCACGAAGGACGAAAGGTTGTGTGCGAGGTAGCAACGCAGGTTGGTGATGACGTTGTTCGCTGCATTGCCATGTCTTCAACCGACGGCATGTCAAGAGGAATGGATGCCGTTGACACGGGTATGGGTATAACCGTTCCTGTGGGCAAAGAAACGCTTGGCAGAATCTTCAATCTTTTGGGAGAAGCGATAGATAATCAGCCGACACCCGAAACAGAGGAGAAGTGGTGTATTCACAGAAATCCCCCCTCATACTCCGAGCAGGAAGGTACTACGGAAATTCTCGAGACCGGTATTAAGGTAGTTGACCTTATAGCCCCTTATGCAAAGGGAGGTAAAATAGGTTTGTTCGGTGGAGCCGGAGTTGGTAAAACGGTTCTTATAATGGAACTTATAAACAACATCGCAAAGCAGCACGGAGGAATTTCCGTATTTACAGGTGTTGGAGAGCGTACCCGTGAGGGAAATGACCTTTATAACGAGATGAAGGATTCGGGCGTTCTTTCAAAAACAGCTCTTGTTTACGGACAGATGAACGAACCTCCGGGAGCAAGAATGAGAGTTGCTCTTTCCGGTCTTACCATGGCGGAATACTTCCGCGACAAAGAGGGACAGGACGTTCTTCTTTTCATAGATAACATATTTAGATTTACTCAGGCGGGCTCTGAGGTTTCGGCTTTGCTTGGACGTATGCCCTCGGCGGTTGGATATCAGCCAACTCTTGCAACCGAGATGGGTGCTCTTCAAGAGCGTATTACATCTACGAAAAGAGGTTCTATAACATCTGTTCAGGCAGTTTACGTTCCGGCGGATGACCTTACCGACCCTGCTCCTGCTACGACCTTCGCGCACCTTGATGCGACAACAGTTCTTTCGCGTAGCATAGCATCTCTCGGTATATATCCTGCCGTTGACCCCCTTGACTCCACATCAAGAATACTCTCCCCTGATGTTGTTGGTATAGAGCATTACGAGGTAGCAAGAGACGTTCAAAGTATTCTTCAAAGATATAAGGAGCTTCAGGATATCATTGCAATTATGGGTATGGATGAGCTTTCCGAAGAGGATAAGCTTGTCGTAGGACGCGCAAGAAAAATTCAAAGATTTTTATCTCAGCCCTTCTCGGTTGCCGAGCAATTTACGGGTATGGAAGGTAAATACGTTCCTATAAAAGAAACCATCAGAGGATTCAGGGAAATCCTCGACGGTCAGCATGACGATTTACCGGAATCGGCATTCCTCTTTGTCGGAACTATTGACGAAGCAGTCGAAAAAGCCAAGAAACTGAAAGAAGTCGAATAAAATATGAGAACTTTTCATTTACAAATCGTAACACCCGACGGTCTTGTCTTTGATTCGGAGGCAGAAAGCATAATTGTAAGAGGCGAAGATGGCTACGTTGAAATTATGCGCGGTCACACAGATTTTTTTGCGCCCCTTGCAACCGGAAGCGTTAAACTGACAGTAGGCGGAAAATCGAGCTATGCTGCCGCTTCTGGTGGGTTCATTTCAGTGAAAAACGGCGAAGTAATGCTTGTAACAACCACCTTTGAATATGCTGACCAAATTGACGAAAAAAGAGCAAATGAAGCGAAGCTTCGTGCGGAAAACTCACTCAAGACAGAAACTGACAAAAACGCAATTCTTATTGCGAAGGCGAAGCTGGCGCGAGCACTAAACCGCATAAGCGTAGCACAGAAAGGTACAAAATGAAAGCATACGAAAGATTCATGAAATATGCGGCATTTCCTACAATGTCTTGCGAAGAGAGTACAACCTGTCCGAGCACCGAAAAGCAACTTGCTCTCGCTAATTTTCTTAAAAATGAGCTGCTTTCACTCGGACTTTCGGACGCCCGAGTTGATAAAAACGGTTACGTTTATGCTTCCTTAGAGAAAAACTGTGAAAATGATGTAAATTCTATCGGGTTTATTGCTCATATGGACACAGCTTCAGAAGCAAGCGACGAAAATATAAAGCTTCAGATGGTAAAATACACGGGTGGCGACATACTTCTCAACAAAGAAAAAAACATTTATCTAAAAGTATCCGACTATCCTTATCTTGCCGATTATGAAGGTCATCATATAATAACCTCTGACGGCACTACCCTCATCGGTGCAGATGATAAAGCGGGAATTGCCGAAATAATAACGGCTCTTGAGAAGATAATCACAACAAATCTTAAGCACGGAAAAATATCAGTCGCCTTTACTCCGGATGAGGAAATCGGCAGAGGTGCTGATTTGTTTGATGTCGACGGATTCGGTGCTGATTATGCTTATACTGTAGACGGCGGAGCTGTCGGTGAGCTTGAATATGAAAATTTCAATGCGGCTTCTGCAAAGGTAACTGTTAACGGAGTGTCAATACACCCCGGTGCTGCAAAGAACAGGATGAAAAACGCATCAGTCATAGCATATGAATTCAATTCTCTGCTTCCGCCCGATGAGGTTCCCGAAAAGACGTCCGGGTACGAGGGATTCCACCACCTTCTTTCAGTATCTTCGGCAACAGAGCTTGCAAATCTCGTATATATAATAAGAGACCACGATAAAGAAAAATTCGAGCAAAAGAAAAACGAATTTGAAAAAGCAGCTAAAATACTTAATGAAAAGTATGGCTCAGGCACGGTCGAAGTGCTTATTAAAGATTCGTATTACAACATGAAAGAAAAAATCGAGCCCTGTATGTATATTGTTGACAGAGCAAAGAAGGCAATGCAAGACGTTGGAATAACTCCTGTTGTTGTTCCTATCAGAGGAGGTACAGACGGAGCAAGACTTTCGTTTATGGGGCTTCCCTGTCCCAATCTTTGCGCAGGCGGAGAAAACTATCACTCGCGGTTTGAATTCGTTTCAGCCGAAGCAATGGAAAAAATTTCAGACATTATTGTTAGGATAGTTGAAAATGCCGTATGCGAAGGCAAAAAGTAAATAAAAAAGCACGGTTGCTGCCATGGATTTTACCGTTTGACAGCCAACCGTGCTTTGTTTTTTTATTTTTATACAACACCCTGAGCGAGCATTGCATCTGCAACCTTTAGGAAGCCGGCTATGTTTGCACCTGCAACGAGGTTGCCTTCCATACCGTATTCCTTAGCGGCATTGGAAGCGTTCTTGTATATACCTACCATTATATCGCCAAGCATTTCGTCAACCTTTTCAAAGGTCCATGAATAGCGCTGAGAGTTTTGGCTCATTTCAAGAGCACTCGTTGCAACTCCACCCGCGTTAGATGCCTTTGCGGGAGCGAAGAGTATAGATGCTTCTCTGAATGCTGAAATTGCTTCGGGAGTAGAGGGCATATTTGCACCCTCTGCAACTGCGATAACACCGTTTGCGATAAGACACTTTGCGGAGCCTTCATCAAGCTCGTTCTGAGTAGCACAAGGAAGAGCAACATCGCACTTAACGCCCCAAATTCCGCTGCAGCCCTCCGTGTAGGTTGCCTTAGGATGCGTCTTTACGTATTCATATATGCGCTTTCTCTCAACTTCCTTTATTTGCTTAACAGTGTCAAGATTTATTCCGTCTTCATCTACTATATATCCACCGGAATCTGACATAGCAACAACCTTTGCACCGAGCTGGGTTGCCTTTTCACAAGCATAAATTGCCACGTTTCCTGAGCCGGAAATAACAACGGTCTTGCCCTCGAATGAAAGTCCGTTATCTTTAAGCATGGCATCTGTGAAATAGCAAAGACCGTATCCCGTCGCCTGCTTTCTGACAAGTGAGCCGCCGTAAGTCAAGCCCTTACCTGTGAGGACACCCTCATAGAGATCTGTCAATCTTTTATACTGACCGTAAAGGTAGCCAATCTCTCTTGCACCTACTCCTATATCGCCTGCGGGAACGTCAGTATCCTGACCGATATACTTATACAGCTCTGTCATAAAGCTCTGGCAGAAGCTCATAACCTCTCTGTCGCTCTTTCCCTTGGGGTCGAAGTCGGAACCGCCCTTTCCGCCGCCGATAGGAAGACCTGTCAAGGAATTTTTGAATATTTGTTCAAATCCAAGGAATTTAATTATGCCCTCATAAACCGAGGGGTGAAAACGAAGTCCGCCCTTATATGGACCGATGGCGGAATTATACTGAACTCGGAAGCCCCTGTTAACAACTACGTTCCCGTTATCGTCTACCCATGGAACTCTGAATTTAATGATTCTTTCCGGCTCAACAAGTCTTTCTATGACACCTGCTTTAATATACTCGGGTCTTTTTTCAAGAACCGGCTCAAGTGACTCAAGTACCTCGCGTACCGCTTGATGAAATTCCGGCTCTCCGGGATTTCTTTTTTCAACTCTTTGCATCAAATCCTTAAGATATTCTGATTTGAACATAAAAAATCACCTCTTAGAATAATAAAAATAAAAAGATAGGATAATTCTATCACAAATTATTTTCAAAATCAATAACCTCAGTGCAACTTTTGTTATCTTGTATAAAAATTTACGGAAAGAAAACCAATTATTATAAGATTTGTCGGGGATTTCTGACACTCTGTTTTAATTTTAGTAAAAAAGTCCTTTTTGTTCATCTTCTTTTAAGGTCAATATATAGAAAAGGAGATGACAGTTGTGAGTACAGTAGTAAAGCACAAGCCCAAAATTAAGTCATTCGCCATGGCTTCGGTATGGTATGGAGCTGCAAATATTTTATCAAAGGCATCGGCTATAATTTTCACTCCGATTTTTACAAGAATACTATCACCCGAGGAATACGGTGTCTACTCTCTTTACGTAAGCTGGATGAGTGTTTTTACCGTTATCACCACGCTTGAGATACACGGCTCTGTTATGTACAGAGCACTCAGCGCTTTTGAAAATGAAAAGGAAGTTTTAATTTCTTCCGCAGTAGGTTTACAGGGTCTTATGTCTTTGTTATCCGTCTTTCTTTGTATTTTGCTTGGCAAATTTGTAAAAAGAGTTACAGCTTTGCCCTTGTCGCTTATAATAACGTTAATATTTCAAATTTTCTTAAACTCCGTGACGGGAATATACTTTGCGAAAAAAAGATACGAGTACAGCTACAAAATTCCTTCGTACATCAATGTTATAACAGGAATTTGTGTGCCGCTTATTTCTCTTTTCCTTATAACAGTACTTGGCTACACAGGGCCTGCACGAATCATATCACAGCTGCTTATTTCTCTTTTCTTTTCCATTCCCATTATATTTATTATATTCAAAAACGGCAGAAAGCTGTTTTCGGGTGCAATTTGGAAATATTTGATTTTTTCAGCACTCCCCCTTCTTCCCAATTATTTGGCAGCATCAGCAACCTTACAAACCGAAAAGATTGTAATTGCACACACCTTAGGAGAGGGCACACTTGGAAAATATGCTATAGCTCACTCCGCAGGATTCATTCTTTCCCTTCTTACAAACGCACTTACCCTATCACTTTCACCATGGATAATAAGGACGGTAAAGGATGGCGATAATGAACGGCTCGGCATACTTCTTTCGGGCGCTTTGCGCCTTTTATCTCTGGCAGCTCCTATTTTTTTCACACTCATTCCGGAGGTATTCCTTTTTATCGCGGGAAAAAACTATTATACTGCAATAGGAGCTGTATATCCCATAACTATATCAGTTGTTTTTATTTTTCTTTCGGGACTGCTCTCAAATGCTCTTATTTCTGTAAAAAAAGGGGGGCTTGTAAGTATGTTTTCTATTATCTCGCTTGGGTTGAGCGTGCCGCTTAGTATTTATGCAATGAAGGTATTTGGATATAACGGTAGCGGATTTTCGACCCTTGTTTGTTATATTTTCTTATTTTTTGCATATTGCTTTGGCTGCAAAAAATATATTGACAAGGATATCTTTGAGATAAAAAGCATTTTTTATTCCTTTGTTTATTTGTTTTTGTTTTCTTTTTTAACGTTTTCCTTGAAAAATTACTTTATTTCAAGGGTGCTGTTGCTTGTGGCTCTTTCTATGATTTTTGTCAAAGAAATTCTAAACTACAAGGGATATATATTCAAGAAAAGCGATGTCAGAACATGACACCGCTTTAATTTTATTTATTCTCCTTAAGTGCTGCACGCTTTTGTGCCTGTGCTCTTTTTCTCATGGGCGTGTTAAGAATTACCTTACGCAAGCGTATGCTTTTGGGCGTTACCTCTATAAGCTCGTCCTCGGTAATAAACTCTATTGCCTCTTCAAGTGATAGCTGAACGGGAGTTATAAGAGTAAGCTTTTCATCAGCACCTGATGAACGTATAGCCGTAAGATGCTTTTCACGGCACACATTGACTTCTATATCGTCGGGCTTAGGATTTTCGCCTACAATCATTCCCTCATAAACAGGTGTTGCAGGGCCTATAAACAATGGACCCCTGTCCTGCGACTGATAAAGACCGTAGGTTGTCGCGACTCCTGTTTCAGATGCAACAAGAGATGATGTAAAGCGAGTCTTTATTTCTCCTCTGAATTCTTCGTAGCCCGCAAATATTGAGGATATTATTCCCTCTCCTCTTGTATCGGTAAGAAGCTCGCTTCTGTAACCGAAAAGACAACGGGTCGGTATTGAATAGTAAAGCTTCTGTCTTTTTCCGTTAAGCTGCATATCAAGAAGAGTACCTTTTCTTGCTCCGAGCTTTTCCATTACAGAGCCAAGATATTCCTCAGGAACATCAATAATGACGTTTTCAATCGGCTCACACTTTACCCCGTCTATTTCCTTATAAAGCACTCTGGGGTTTGAGCAGCAGAGCTCGTAACCCTCACGGCGCATATTTTCAACAAGGATAGAAAGATGCATTTCTCCTCGTCCTGCGACGCGGAAGCTATCCGTGGTTTCGCCGTCGCTAACTCTAAGTGAAACATCGCGCAAAAGCTCTCTGTAAAGACGGGAGCGAAGATGACGAGAGGTTACATATTTACCCTCTTTGCCTGCAAAAGGAGAATCGTTTACAGAGAAGGTCATTTCCATTGTCGGCTCACCGACCTTTACAAATTCAAGCGGCTCAACCTTCATAGTAGAGCAAACGGTATCACCTATCGAAATATCCTCGCAACCTGAGAAGCATACAATATCTCCGACCTTTGCCTCTGTAACTGGCACTCTTTTTAAGCCCTCAAACTGATATATGGAAACGATTTTTGAGGGACGCGATTTTCCTGAAGCATCGTGATAATTACACACGGCTACACCCTGACCCTGCTTAAGAGTTCCGCGTTCGATACGGCCGATACCTATTCTTCCTACAAAATCATTATAGTCAATAGAAGATACGAGAAGCTGAAGCGGCTCTTCCTCTTCTCCCTCGGGAGAAGGCATATATTCAAGGATAGTATCAAGAAGAGGGGTTAAATCCGTACCGGGTGTATGCGGGTCGAAGGAAGCTGTTCCGGCTCTTCCGGAGCAAAACAGCATTGGTGAATCAAGTTGCTCATTAGTTGCGTTGAGCTCAAGAAGAAGCTCAAGAACCTCATCACCTATTTCGTCAAGACGTGCATCTGGGCGGTCTATCTTATTTACTACCACAATAACTCTGTGATTCATTGACAATGCCTTTTCAAGAACAAATCTCGTCTGTGGCATTGGACCCTCTGCAGAATCGACAAGAAGTATAACTCCGTTTACCATTTTGAGTATTCTCTCTACTTCTCCGCCAAAATCTGCGTGTCCGGGAGTGTCAACGACATTTATTTTTACACCTTTGTAATTTATCGCTGTATTCTTTGCAAGAATGGTTATACCTCTTTCTCTTTCGAGGTCATTTGAGTCCATAACTCTATCTGCCATCTCTTGATTTTCGCGGTAAATACCTCCCTGACGGAGCATTTCGTCAACAAGTGTGGTTTTTCCATGGTCAACGTGAGCGATAATAGCAACGTTTCTTAAATCGGTACGCTTCATTTGTTTCTCCTCTAAATATGCTGTTTATATCTTTAACTAAATTATTACACCATCACAGGCAACACAAGCATCTAGCTTGTGTAAAGGCGAACACCTTTCCCGGTCGTGTCGGAACACGACCTGTGTTATGCCAATGTTCTCACGGCAAAATCTCTGATTTTGGCAGACGAAGTCTATAGCGGCGCTACTTACAAGAGCGCTCCGTGGGGTTATTATACCATATCAAAATAAAAATTGCAATTTTATTTTTACAAAAGAAAAGCTTTTTTTCGAAGATTTATGTTTTTTATTATTTCGCTAATTTAAATAAACATAAAAAGATTGTGCAGCACTCGGAATGGTTAAACAAACCAGAGTGCTGCTCGCTTAAAACTATTATGCTTCGATTTTAGGATTTTCTTCTGCAAAAATCTTCATATACTCTACCAGCTTTTGAACGCCATCATACGTCATAGCATTATAGATTGATGCACGCATTCCGCCAACGGAATCATCACCCACAAGATTACAAAGTCCGTTTTCTCTTGCACCCACAATAAACTTTTTATCCATTGCCGAATCTCCTGTTATGAAAACTACATTCATCATTGAACGGCACTTCTTATCAACGGGTGCTGTATAATAAGACTGACTGTCAAGATAATCGTATATAAGACTTGCTTTTCTCTCGTTCCTGCGCTTCATTTCTTCAAGTCCGCCTATTGAATTTACCCATTCGAACACAAGCTTTGCTATAAAGATTGATATAGCGCTCGGAGAATTTACATTCGCCTTGGGGTCGGCTATTTTCTTATAATCGATGTGAGATGGTGTATCCTTTCTAGTGAGTCCTGAAAGGTCATCTCTTAGAATTACAACCGTAAGACTTGCCGCACCGAAATTGCTCTGTCCATTGGCGTAAATCATAGCAAATTTTGACACGTCTATGGGTTCAGATAGTAAAAATGTGGACATATCCGCAACAAGAGGAATATTTCCCGTATCTGGAACGTAATGAAATTTTGTTCCGTAAACCGGGTCATTAAAACACATATGAACGTAGTCCGCATCAGGTCTGAAGTCGCTACGTTTCATTTCAGGCACTGTCGAATAAGCCGGAGATGCTCCTGCGCTTGATGCTGCTATTGCTATATCTCCATACTTTTTCGCTTCGATAGATGCGCTCTTGGAGAGCTGCCCCGAAACGACATAATCTGCACATTTATGCTCGGATAACAAATTTAGAGGTATTGCCGAGTACTGTGTGCTTACACCACTTTGAATAAAGAGTATTTTATAGTTTTGAGGGATATTAAGAACCTTACGCAGTGCCTCTTTGGCAGAATTAACGAGTTCCTCGTATTCGTCCGAGCCGTATCCTATTTCGAGAATAGAGAGACCTGTTCCGTTGTAATTCAATAATTCGCTTTCGATACGCTCAAGCACGGAATCCGGAAGCACTCCGGGTCCTGCGGAAAAATTATAAATTCGGTCCATAGCTTCACAAGCACCCACTGGGTTCCCTTTCGTCCTTTATATTAACAATTATATAGTTGTACTTAAAAAATGTCAAGTATTACTCTACATACATATTCTTAACCCACTCTAAAAACATAGGGGCATAAGTATCGTATACATTTTCATCGCAGCACATAATAACTACATAAAGCGCCTCTTCGGTTCTTGTTATGTAATGGTAATAGTACTCTCTTTCCTCGTCGGTATTCTCATCTTCAGGATAAAAGAGTCCGAAGGTTGCCACGTTTGTTTGCTCGTCATAGTCATATGGGCACGAATATCCGTTCCAAAGGTAAATAAATTTATAAGTGTAATCGTCTACTGTGATATCCTCGCTTATTTCAAGCTCTTCAGAGAGCTCCTGGCGCGAGAAAATATTAGCAAAAAACTGAACGTCGGAATTTCCGTAACAAAAATCCGCGTAATTGACTTTTAATTCCGGCAAGTTGGCAGGAAGAGTAAAATGCAATCCTGCAACCTTATATTCCTTGTTTCCATCTTCTTTATCGCCGCACGAGCACATTCCGAAAATACAGGAAAACACAAGAAGGATTGCACATATTTTAATAAAATACTTTTTCATAAGGTAATCTCCCTAGTCTATAAAATTTAATCTGTGAAGTACACGTCGGCGAAATATTTAAGAATTTCATCATGCCAAGCATTTTCATTCTCAAACGGTGTTGCAAAAAGGACTACAAAATAAGCATTTTGAGAGCGATAAAAGGCTTCCATGTAAAAATACCTATCTTCTCCTTCTCCCTCGTAATACGTACAATAGTCCACATCCTCATATTTTTGCATTTCAACAAAACGGCTGCAGCGCATCGAATAATAAATGCCGAAATTGTATGCACTCATTGTTTCGGGAATGTTTTCAATCACAGCTGCATCAAAAGAGATACGCAAAATTGCACAAATCAATTCACCGTTTGTATACGAGACGTCAAAATTATTCATTGCTATATCATAAAAATCTTGGGAAAGAGGTATTTGAAGCTCGCAGTGTCCGTATTTCTTTTCTTCTTCGCATGAAAATAAGGAAAGAATAATCGCAAGGGTCAAAAGGGTATGAATTACTCTTTTAATCAATGGCAAAGAACCTCCGAAAGTATTTGTTCAGTATTTGAAACAATCTTATCAGCACCTGCTTCTATCGCTTCACTGACAGGTCTTAAACCCCAGTCAACAGCTATGGTTAGACCGGCTTTCATATTTTTACCAGTTTCTACGTCCACAGAAGTATCACCTATCCATGCTACCTCATATGGCTCTAAAGAAAACATCTTTGCTATTTTGAGTGACACGTCCGGATTTGGCTTAAGGGGTTCGGTATCAGTCCCACCTTTAACTACATCAAAGGTATTTGGGAAAAAGTGCTCTACAGCACTCTTGGTAGAGCTGTCCTGCTTATTTGAAAGAACTGCGAGCTTTATACCCTTTGACTTGAGACTTGCAAGAAGTTCTTCGACTCCGGGGAAAATGTTTGTTAAATACGTAGCGTCACTGTCATATTCACTAATATACTCGCCAAGAATACGCAGCTTTTCTTTTTCATCTGTTATGCCACGGTATTCAAGAGCTCTGAATATCAGCTTTGTCGCTCCGTTTCCGACAAACATACGGCAATCCTCTTTGCTTATTTGCGGAATTCCGTTTTTTTCAAGTGTGCGGTTAACGAAATAAGTAATAGAATCAAGAGTATCAAGAATAGTACCGTCAAGGTCAAATATACAACATTTTATCATTACAGTTTCCTCAGCTTTGCAAAAGTTGCCATAAGCTTTTTATTTCCGACAGTATAAAAATTAACTTCATAAAGAACATCTCCACCCATTTCTTTTGCTGATACTATTTTGCCCTTTCCAAACACACCGTGTAAAACCTCTGTACCCGGTGCAAAGCGTTCTATTCCGTATGCAGCGCTGCCTGATTTCTTTTGTGAAGGCGCAGAGAATATGTCGGCTCTTCTGTTAAATTCATATGAAACCTCTTCTCTTCTTTCATAATTTTTTCTTGCGGGATTATATGAAAGAGATGCACGGGGTGGGGCTTGACGTATTTCTTCCGCCTCTATAAGATTCTTTGGGACTTCTTCTCTAACAAATGATGAGAGTCTTGTGTTGTTATTAGTTCTTCCGTACATGGTACGGTTTTTAGCATAAGTAACGTAAAGCTTATCTTTGGCTCTTGTTATTGCAACGTATGCAAGGCGTCTTTCCTCACTCATTTCCTGCGGCTCGAAGCGATTTTGTTCAGACGGAAAAATACCGTCTTCCATACCTGCAAGAAAAACTGTGGGAAATTCAAGACCCTTGGCAGAATGTATCGTCATAAGAACAACGGCATCGGCGTTTTCATCGTACTTGTCAACATCACTTACAAGAGCAATTTCCTCGAGAAATCCTTGAAGGTCGGGCTCAATATCACTTTCCTCGCAACGCTTCTCATACTCAATTGCAGCAGAAAGAAATTCGTTTATAGCCGCAATTCTGTTTTCTCCGTCCTTGCCCTCGGAAAGAAGCATATCGTGGTAACCCGTTTCTTCAAAAACTGCAGTAATTAAATCAGAGGGTCGAGTATAGCTTTTCTTTATCTTCTCGATAAGATTAACAAAGCTCTTTAGCTTTTCGACATTTTTACTCAGTGCAACGTATTCGTCTGAACGCTCCATTACCTGATACATAGAAATGCCCTCTATATTCGCAATATCCTCAACAGCTTGTACGGCTATCGCGCCTATTTTACGCTTCGGTTCATTAATTACTCGCTTTAAGCGCATGTTATCGCTTGGAGAATTTATTATGGTAAGATATGCTGCAATATCTTTAATTTCCTTACGGTCATAGAATCTAAGAGAACCTAAGATTTTATACGGTACTCCGCTCTTTTGGAATGTCGTTTCAAGAGAACGCGCAAGCTCATTAACTCTGTAAAGAACTGCAAAATCCGAATATTTCTTGCCGCTTTTCCTTACCGAATTTATTATCCTTTCTATTATATAGCGCCCCTCTTCAATCTGGTCATTTGCGGCGTGTACGGTAATTTTCTCTCCCGCCCCCTTTTCACACCACAGGGATTTATCGTGACGGTCGTCGTTGTTTTTGATAAGAGCATTCGCCGCATCAAGAATATTTGAGGTTGAGCGATAATTCTGTTCAAGCTTTATGACGGTTGCATCTCTGTAGGTTTTATCAAAATTCAATATATTCTCTATAGTAGCACCTCTGAAGCGGTATATGCTCTGGTCGTCATCACCTACGACCATAATATTGCGGTACTTATCAGAGAGCAGCTTTGTAAGCACAAATTGAGCATAGTTCGTATCCTGATACTCATCGACGAGAACATATCTGAATTTATTTTGATAATAATCTCTTACCTCTTTATCTGTTTCAAGAAGCTCAACAGTCTTCATTATAATATCATCAAAGTCGACCGCATTATATTCAAGTAAAAGCTTTTGATACCGTCTGTATACGGCAGCTATATCCTTTTTTCTTGGGTCTTGGCTGTCATTTTTTTCATATGCATCAGGTCCTTCAAGGTTATCCTTGGCAATGCTGACGGCGTTTGCCACGCTTTTGGGAGAAAGACGCTTTTCATCTATCCCAAGTTCCTTCATACAGGAGGTAATTAGACGCTTTTTATCGTCTGTATCATATATTGAAAATCCGCTTTTATATCCAAGGCGGTCACCGTATTTACGCAATATGCGCACGCATATTGAATGGAAAGTACCTGCCCATATTGATTCGGAAATATTGGCATCGTCAAACGAAGAAGCCAAGCGGTTTTTAATTTCTTTTGCTGCCTTATTTGTAAAAGTTATAGCAAGAACAGACCAGGGAGGACATGGGTCAGAAATGAAATCCGGAAGTATTTCCATAATTTCCGAAGAGGAAAGCTTAAGCGCATCTTCAAGCGCCACAACCACTTCTTCGTTAATGAAATCCGGAATTTCCTCTGAAAAATACGCATTGCCGTATTTGATGATATAAGCTATTCTGTTTACAAGAACTGTTGTCTTTCCGCTACCCGCTCCAGCAAGCACAAGCAACGGTCCTTTTACAGTAAATACGGCACGGCACTGCTCTGTATTAAGCTTTTTCCCAAAAACCTTGAGAAAGAGCGATTTTTTTGCCTTTATGTATCTTTTTGAGAGTTCTTGCATGCTCTGCTTTTCCTTTGTTTTTCTATTGATTTTTTGCATTCGTAATAGTTACGAATAAATTATTTTGCAGTTTTTAATTTTCGTCAAAAAAAGCCGATTGCTTTTCTGTGTTTTGGCTTTTATACTCAACACTTTTCTGCTTTTCTCTGTTTTTTTAGAAAATTCAATTTTGAGTTTTCAATGTTTTTGGATGTTGAAAATGTGGAAAACTTTTTGTCGAAAAACTACGATTTCGGTAGATTTTTCCGTAATTCTACTTTTTTTCCCACACGTTTTCCACATTGAAAGGTTTTTCGAGTATGGAAAACTTGTTTTTTATAAAAATTGCACTTTTCCGTCTTTTCAGTGTTTTTCGCAGTTTGAGGATAAAAAAATCTTATTTTTGCAAAAATTGTTTCTGCCTTGTATTTTCGCCAAATCGAGTTCGTATAAATTACTACACCCATATACGAATATTCGATTTTATTTCTTTTTACGAGATTTTTTCCCTTTTATTAGTGTGCTTGATTTAGGTTTGTTCAAGGAGCTTCTTTGCACTGATGCTTTTGCAGGCCTTTTAGTGCTCTTTACACTTATCTTACCTTTGGTCTTTTTCTTTTGCACGAAAGCACGGTTTACTCCCTCTGACTGCCCAAAAGCAGGTTTAACCAGACAATTTTTATCAAAACCAATTAGGTCTTCTCTTCCCGCCATTTTAAGAGCTTCTCTGACAAGATTGGCATTTTCCGGTCTTGAGAACTGAAGAAGAGCTCTTTGCAGCTGCTTTTCTTTGTAATCAGTTGTTACGTAAACCTTCTTCTTTGTAATCGGGTTTATTCCCGTATAATACATAACTGTAGATATAGTACCTGGTGTCGGATAGAAATCCTGCACCTGCTCAGGAGAATATCCCCACTTTTTGAGCCAGAGTGCCATTTCCACTGCATCACTCATAGTCGTGCCCGGATGACTTGACATAAGATAGGGTACAAGATACTGTTCGAGCCCCATTTCTTCTGATAGCTTGAAAAACTTTTTCTTGAATTTTTCAAAAACCTCTATATCCGGCTTTCCCATCATAGAAAGAGCATTGTTTGCACAGTGCTCAGGAGCAACCTTTAATTGACCGGAGGTGTGTCTTGCAACAAGCTGTCTAAAGAAGGAGTCATCCTCATCGTACATAAGATAATCAAATCTTATACCCGAACGCACGAACACCTTTTTCACACCCTTAACCTCTTCTACTTTTTTTAACAGTTCGGCATACTCAGAATGGTCGACCTTAAGATTTTTGCACGGCTTGGGAGACAGGCACTTTCTTGATGGACATACACCCTCCGATATCTGCTTTTCACAAGAGGGATATCTGAAGTTCGCTGTAGGCCCACCGACATCATTTATGTATCCCTTGAAATCAGGCATGCTTGCTATGATTTGTGCTTCATTTACCACGCTTTCAATGCTTCGCGAGCGGACAGCGCGTCCTTGATGAAATGCAAGCGCGCAAAAATTACAAGCACCGAAACAACCTCTATTATGTGTTATTGAGAACTTAACCTCGGTAATTGCGGGAACACCGCCATCCTTCAGGTAGTCGGGGTGGAAATCTCTTGCGTAGCCGAGGGCATAAACCTTATCAAGCTCCTCTCTTTCGAGCGGGGGCATGGGAGGATTCTGTACGAGCATTTTATCACCGTAATACTCGACTATCGCCCGTCCTTTGACAGCATCTGTATTTTTATACTGGATTGCAAACGCATTTGCGTAAGCTGCTTTGTCTTCTTTAAGCAGGTCGTAATCTCCGACCTCTAAACAATCAAATTTGATTTTTTCATCTTTTTTTGCAATAAAAGCCGTACCCCTGACGTCTCTTATTTTCTTCACGGGTACACCCTTATCAAGAAGCTGTGCTATACGGCAAATCGCTTTCTCTCCCATGCCGTATATAAGCAAATCTGCTCTTGAATCAATAAGAATACTCCTTCTGACCCTATCATCCCAATAGTCATAGTGAGCAAAGCGGCGCAAGGATGCCTCTATACCGCCAATGATTATCGGAACATCACCGTAAGCTTCTCTTATCCTGTTACAATAGACTATCACGGCTCTATCGGGACGTTTGCCAGCTTTTCCGCCGGAGCTGTAATAGTCGTAAGAACGTTTCTTCTTTGACACGGTATAGTGTGCAACCATAGAGTCAATATTTCCGCTTGAAACGAGGAATCCAAGACGTGGTCTTCCGAATCTTTTGAAATCATCACAGCTTTTATAATCCGGCTGTGATATTACAGCCACTCTGAACCCAACAGATTCGAGCACACGTGTTATAATGGCAGCTCCAAAAGAAGGGTGGTCCACATAAGCATCTCCAAGGACGTATACAAAATCTATTGCCGACCAATTCTTTTCTCTAAC
>JAZSJG010000015.1:0-31807 GCA_045534215.1 Eubacteriales bacterium | reverse complement strand
AGCTATTATTTATGTGTGACCGCGAGGGCAAAGAAATAGTTCCAACGGTTGATTTTAATGCTTCCATCGAATTAATTATGTCACAAAACGGTATTGAAAGAGAAAGAGCAACCCTGATGCACCTTGAAATGTGGATGGCTGTCCACGGTATTGCCACTATGTTTGCGACCTCATTTTTTAATATTGAATGGAAGCTTGTCAGTGATATACTGACAGATATATATCAGGGTATTCGCACAAGACATTTGTCGAAGGAGTGTAAAAATGATAGCAATTAAAGCAGAAAATCTTACGAAGCATTACCGTGACGTTGTAGCTGTTGACGGGATATCTTTTGCTATTGAAGAGGGGGAGATTTTTTCATTGCTCGGTGTAAACGGAGCAGGTAAAACCACTACGGTAAAAATGCTTTCCTGTCTTACAGCGCCTACCTGCGGTGATGCATATTTACTCGGTAAAAGCATCATTAAAGACGCTATATCCGTTAAGGAATATATAGCCGTAGCTCCGCAGGAAACGGCAATAGCGCGCGCCCTTTCCGTACGCGAAAATCTTGAGCTTGTTTCTGCCATATACGGCTTTTCTAAGGAGTTAATAAAGGAAAAAATCAGTTATCTGACAAAGCTTCTCGGTCTTGAATCTGTTATTGACAGAAAAGCGGGTAAGCTCTCGGGCGGTTGGCAGAGAAGGGTGAGTATTGCCATGGCGCTTATAAGCGAGCCGAAAATTCTCTTTCTTGACGAACCGACTCTTGGGCTTGACGTTATAGCCAGAAGTGAACTTTGGGATATAATTCGTTCTCTTAAAGGAAAGACGACGGTTGTACTTACGACACATTATATGATAGAGGCAGAATCCCTCTCTGACCGAATAGGTATTATGAAGGACGGCAAACTGCTTATTTTAGATACACCGGAAAGTATTAAGAGCAAGACTAATGCAAAGAGCGTCGAGGAAGCATTTATTATGCTCGTTAAGGGGGAGAAAAAATGAAAATTTGGGCTTTTGCAAAAAGAAATGCTAAGGAAATTTTACGCGACCCATTGAATTTGGGCTTCGGTCTTGGCTTTCCTCTTGTGCTGTTACTTTTATTCACAGCTATTCAAAGCAATGTGCCTGTTCCTCTTTTCGAGATACAGAGTATAGCACCGGGAATTGCCGTGTTTGGTCTTTCATTTGTGACACTCTTTTCGGCAACTGTTATTTCTAAAGACCGAAGAAGTGCATTTCTCGAACGGCTTTATACGACACCTATGAGAGCACATTATTTCATTCTCGGATACACGCTTCCCGTAATTCCCATTTCTGTTATACAGTCATTAATTTGCTATATTGCAGCAGTACTTTTAGGACTCGAAATTTCGGTTAATATTCTTTGCGCAATACTGTTTATGATTCCTATATCTTTACTGTATATATCTTTAGGACTTCTTTTTGGCAGTATATTAAACGATAAGCAGGTGGGGGGAATTTGCGGTGCGCTTTTAACCAACCTTTCCGCTTGGCTTTCGGGTAGCTGGTTTGACCTTGAGCTTGTGGGCGGAGCTTTCAAAAAGGTAGCTTATGCACTTCCGTTCGTCCATGCTGTAAATCTTGAGAAGGCGGCGATTTCCGGCAATTTTTCGAGTGCTTTTCAAGATTTAATTTGGGTTGTCGCATATTCACTTATCTCTTGCTTTCTCGCAGTAATTTTCTTTGTGCGTCAGATGAAAAGGCGCTGATTGCCATCGGTTTCTTTGCACGAAAAGAGATGCGTGTCACATTAGACGGAGTTCATGAAAAAATAGGGGTACTGTGTTATTTTCACAGTACCCTTTGATAATACTTATGCCTTGTTTTTCGAACCGAATAGGTTTATCTTTTCTATAACAGTTGCCTTTATTGCTTCAGCGCCCGGAGCAAGAAGTTTTCTTGGGTCAAATCCCTTGCCGGTAATGTCTTTGCCTGCTTCTATATATTTACGGGTTGCCCCGGCAAATGAGAGCTGACACTCGGTATTAACGTTTATTTTTGAAACGCCAAGAGAAATAGCTCTCTTAATCATATCCTCGGGGATACCTGTTCCGCCATGAAGAACCAGTGGGATATCTCCGACAGCTTTGCTGATTTTTTCAAGGACATCAAAGCGAAGCCCGCCCCAATTTTCAGGATATTTGCCGTGAATATTTCCAATACCTGCTGCAAGCATGGTTATGCCGAGCTCGGATATCATTTTACATTCGTTGGGGTCGGCAACTTCACCGCCACCGACGACACCGTCCTCTTCACCGCCTATTGAGCCAACTTCTGCTTCAAGTGAAAGACCGAGATTTTGGCAAATGCCTGCAAGCTCCTTAGTTTTTGCTATATTTTCTTCTATCGGGTAGTGTGAACCGTCAAACATTACGGAAGAAAAGCCGGCCTCTATACATTTCTTTGCGCCCTCGTAAGAGCCATGGTCGAGGTGCAGAGCAACAGGAACTGTAATTCCAAGGTCTTTGAGCATTCCGTTTACCATGCCGACGACTGTGTTATAGCCGCACATATATTTTCCCGCTCCCTCGGAAACTCCGAGAATAACAGGTGACTTCATTTCTTCGGCAGCAAGCAAAATTGCCTTTGTCCATTCGAGGTTGTTTATATTAAATTGACCTACGGCATAGTGCTCGCGTCTTGCCTTTTCTAACATTTCTTTTGCGGAAATTAACATTTTTATTCTACTCCGTTTCTTTTTATTCAACAATCTAAATTATACACCTGTTTACAGATAAAATCAAGAGATAAGAGATAAATTTTTTGTATGAAAGTATATTCAATTTCCCCCAAGAAGCTGCAAAAAGTTAAATTTAAGCAAGAAGAGAAATTTTTAACTTAAAACTTAAGAGCTAAATTTACAGAAAAATGTAAAAAAGGTATTGTATTTTTCTTTTAATTGTAGTAAAATAGTATTGCGTTGATGAGAGAATATGCAAAGTTACCGTTATTAAAGAGAGTCCGTGTGCGGTGTGAACGGATATAACACTTTTGCTTTCCGCTTTCAGAGCATTCGGCGATGAGTCGAGGGCGACTCCCTTATAAGTCGTAAGAGTGACAGATTTTTATCTGTAATTTGGGTGGTATCGCGGTAGCTCCGTCCCTTTTGTTAGGGATAGGGCTTTTTTATTTTAAGTTTATAATTTTTAAGGAGATATAGAAATGATTGACATCAAATTTTTGCGTGAGAATCCCGACGCAGTAAAGGAAAATATCAGAAAGAAGTTCCAGGAGCACAAGCTTGCGCTCGTTGACGAGGTTATTGTTTTGGACGAGGAGCTTCGCGCAAACAAGAAAAGAGCAGACGAGCTTCGTGCAAACAGAAACAAGGTTTCTAAATCCATAGGCGCACTTATGGGACAGAAAAAATTTGAAGAGGCAGAGGCGGCTAAGAAGCTTGTAGCAGAGCAGGCAGAGGAGCTTAAAGCGTGCGAGACGCGTGAAATAGAGCTTGAAGAAAAGGTTAAAAATATAATGATGGTTATACCCAACATTATAGACCCCACAGTTCCAATTGGCAAAGACGACTCTGAAAACGTAGAGGTTCAGAGGTACGGTGAGCCGACAGTTCCTGATTTCGAAATTCCTTACCATACAGATATTATGGAACGTTTTTCAGGTATAGACCTCGACAGTGCAAGACGCGTTGCCGGCAACGGATTCTATTATCTTATGGGAGATATTGCGCGTCTGCATTCCGCTGTCATTTCTTATGCAAGAGATTTTATGATTGACAGGGGATTTACCTATTGTATACCACCGTATATGATTCATTGCAACGTTGTGACAGGAGTTATGTCTTTTGCTGAAATGGATGCTATGATGTATAAAATAGAAGGTGAGGACCTTTTCCTTATCGGCACTTCAGAGCATTCAATGATAGGCAAGTTCATAGACCAGATTATCCCTGAAGCTTCGCTCCCCGAAACACTTACATCCTATTCTCCCTGCTTCCGCAAGGAAAAGGGTGCTCACGGAATTGAGGAAAGAGGCGTATACCGCATCCACCAATTTGAAAAGCAGGAAATGATAGTTGTGTGTAAGCCGGAGGATTCAAAGCATTGGTTTGACAAGCTTTGGCAAAATACCGTAGATATGTTCAGAACTCTTGATATTCCCGTAAGAACTCTTGAGTGCTGCTCGGGTGACCTTGCGGACCTTAAGGTTAAGTCTGTGGACGTTGAGGCGTGGTCGCCAAGACAGAAGAAGTATTTTGAGGTTGGCTCTTGCTCAAACCTTGGCGATGCTCAGGCAAGACGTCTTAAGATACGCGTGAAAGGCGCTGACGGAAAAATATATCTTGCTCACACTCTTAACAATACCGTTGTTGCTCCCCCTCGCATGCTTATTGCATTCCTTGAGAATAATCTCAATTCGGATGGGTCTGTTAATATTCCTGTAGCTTTAAGACCGTATATGGGCGGCAAGGAAAAAATACTTCCTACCGTATAATATGAGCTTGGCAATTATAGTCGCAGGCCCGAGCGCCGTAGGGAAAACTACGGTTATAAATCGCCTCATTGAAAAATATTCCCACTTTGAATACGTGCGCTCCGCAACTACGCGCGAAAAGCGCGGTGACGGTAATGATTCCGAATATATATACCTTTCCGAAAATGAGTTTTTACAGCGCATTAAAGACGGTGAAATGCTCGAATATACCGAATATGCAGGGAAGTATTACGGCACACCGAAAATGGAGGTTGAAAGAATTATAAAAGAGGGAAAAACACCTCTTTTAATACTCGACATACAGGGAGTTAAAAGCTTGAAATCGGGGAACTATTCCTTCTGCACTCTCGCTGTTTATCTTTATGACGATATTGAAATAATACACGAAAGATTAACTGAGCGATTAAAGAAGAATTATTCCGAAAATGCCGAGGCAATCTTCAAGAAAAGGTGCGCGCAGAACAAGGCGGATTATATTTCTATGCCGTCGTATGCATCATATTTCGATGCGTTCATAAAAAACCGCGGAATAGAGGAAAGCTCCGAACAAATACTCGAGGCAATAGAAAGGATTAAAAGCTTCGGTGTTGATGTCGAGAAAAACAAAGCAATAGCGGAAAATATCAAAAAAACAGCAATATCCTATAAAAATCAAGGCAGAATTTGCAGATAAACAAAGCCACCGCAAACTCAATAAGAGTGAGCGGTGGCTTTGTTTGTGATTTAAAAATAAATTTTATTCTTGTGTATATGAGTATTTAATTTCAACTTCCTCTTTCAAGGTGGATATATAGTATAGAGAATATCCTATATAAATTATCGCCGTGAAAGTCACTACAACATTAAACCAGGGGATAAGCGAACCGGTAAATACCGGCTTTGTTACATCATTTATATCAGAGTATATGAGCTGGACTTCATTGTTAAGGAATACGTTTACAAGCTTCGCAAGTCCGGAAATAATTGCCATGGAAGAGAGGACATAGGCGCGCTTTATAAGTGAGGTGTGATATTCCTTTTCCATCTTCATATATCTTTCGCTGTCGGGATTGAGACCGGTGTTCTCAAGTATAAATTTTTTCAAAAATCTCGCTATAAAAATGAACGTTAAGGAAAGAGCTGCAAATTCAAGTACCGAGAAGATTATAACCGGTAAATAAGCGGCTTTTGCTTCGGGGAGTCTTGTAAGGTCGTAGTATTCGTATTTGCTTAAGAAGATTACTGAAAAAACATAACAAATGGTTGATATTATCACATATGACAGGGAAGAAATCAGAGTTATAGGACACCTTTTTACGTGGCGCGAAAGAAGTACGAAGGCAAAGAGTACAAAGCCACCGTAAATGAAGTGGGGAAGAATATTAATGCCCCCAAAGTTGTCAAAAATAAGTTCTAAAGAAAAAAATGACGAAGCAGCGAGCATGGTGAGTGCAAACGAGAGAGAGCGAAGCTTTTTTCTTCTGCTGTAATCGCTTCTCTCATCTGTAGGACAAATCTTTTCAAGCGTGTCGTCGAATGATTTTTCATCGAGAATGGCTTTTATATATTTTTTAATTCTTCCAAGCCATATTCCACCGATTACAAATCCAAGTATTATTGAAATAATAAGTACTATCGGGTAAAGAGGAGAGGTGTAGAAAACTTGACCGTTTTTATCTACCCTTGTAAGTAAAAATAAATCAGGAAGAAAATAAAACAGACATTTACAAACAGAGAAGAAATAGCAAAAGTCACGCAATGCCTCAGGTGTTATCATTCTTGTGCCGCTTTTATTCGTGGCAAACGGAGAAATAAAAGAATTAGTATCAGTTCTTTCTCCAAGGTAAAAGAATGCTTCAAAAATGTATTTTGTTGCGCTGACGAGCAAAAAGACTTCGATTGCCGCAAAGGTAAAGGAAGCCAGAGCCATAACGTCGTTGTCGAGTGTGTTTTGTGACCTTATGAACGATACTACCGAAAGTGCGGGAATTTTCACAAGGTTAAGCCAACCAAGGCGTGTAAATGCCGTTTTTGCCTCTTGAAAATACGGAGCGCAGTCTGCGGCTTTGGTTAAAAATCCCGAGAGTATAAACCAAGCAAAAAAATCGGGAAGAGGGTCTATTACACTTATATTTGGATTAAATAGAAGTACGAAGCTGAATATAATCCATTTATATGCTGACGGAGTTTTTGATTTTATCATAAAGCTTAGTCCTTTTTTTGTTTTGTGCTTTGCGATTTTTTCGCCTTGTATTCTATGTATTCCATCTCTTTTTGCTTGAGATTCTCCTCATATTTATCGAAAAATCCGCGTTTTTTATCATTTATGTCGTTATCTCGGTCCTCCGGCATGCAGATTTTTACATATGCCTTGTATATAACCGAAAGATTTACCAGGGTGAGTGCGAAAACGGAAATCAAGGATATAACACCTAAAATGACAACTGCCTTCAGTGGCATTATTGAATCAAGCTCGGGAATTTCAAGTACTGCCGATAATGCGTAAACAGCAAGAGAGATAAAAGCGGATAATCGACTTTTTTTCGAGAGCTCTGTCAGCCCAACCTCTTTTGCAACGCTTTCAATTCCTAACAGGATAAATAAGGTTAGTATTGCGATGATTTCAATACGTAGCATAGGAAGAAACGATGCAAAGGGGAGTGAGAGCGACGGAATTAAAAGCCGAAACGTTTCCTCCAAAAGCTCAAGCAGACCCGTAAGTGCAAAAATCAAAGAGGCAAACGTGCCCATTTTGAAGTACTTGTTCACAAATGACAGCTTGTTGAGCGCAATGGCTATAAGGAGAGCGCAAATAAGGTCTGTGTATGCATAATACGTTATATTAAGAATTAAAAAATATCCGAAAAACAGAATGCCGAACCCCATTATACGCTCCTTTATTTGTTTAATTTTTTTAGTTAGACGAGGTACTGTTTATTCCGCAGCATTTTTTGTATTTTTTACCGCTTCCGCAAGGACAGGGGTCATTTCTGCCTACCTTTTCTGAGCTTACGGGGCGCTTTGCTACGGATTTTCTGCCGTCAGCAAATCCTGCAGTAACGGGATTTGCAACCTGGACTCTTTCTGTCGCCTGTTTTCTTGGCATTACTGAAAGAATCTGTCTTACCGTGCTTTCGCGAATATCTATTATCATCTGCTCGAAAATCTCAGAGCCCTGAATCCTGTACATTGCAACGGGGTCTCTTTGTGCATAAGAGTTAAGGCCTATATAATCTCTTAACTCGTCCATATCGTCAAGGTGGTCCATCCACTTTTTGTCGATGTTTTGAAGAAGAATAACCTTTTCTACCTCGCGCATCGCATTTTCGGGCATACCTTCTACATTTTCGAAAAGCTTATCCTTTGCCTCATAGACAGAAAGGGCAGAATTGATAAATTCTTCCTTCAATTCCTCGAGGTTCATTTCTGCAAGCTCTTCGCTTGTGTATTTGTATCCCTTCTTGTCGGGAATAAGACCCTGATAATGATTTTTGAATTCGGTAAGATTTGTTTCACTGGTTTCTTCCGAAAAATATTTATCGAAAGAATCGGATACCGAATCCGTTATCATTTTGATAATTTTTTCCCGAATTTCGTCTTGGAAGAGCACCTCGGAGCGTTCCCTGTAGATGACCTTTCTTTGCTCATTCATAACATCGTCGTAGGTGAGAACGTTCTTTCTTCTTGCAAAGTTGTTTGCTTCAATTCTCGCCTGAGCATTTTCAATAGAGTTTGAGAGCATTTTTGCACTTATCGGTGTTCTTTCATCAAGTCCTAAACGTCCGGTTATAGCCAAAAGTTTTTCGGATGCGCCGAAAAGTCTTAAAAGGTCGTCTTCGAGTGATAAGAAGAAGCGCGATTCTCCGGGGTCTCCCTGTCTGCCGCTTCGTCCTCTCAGCTGGTTATCTATACGGCGGCTTTCGTGTCTTTCAGTACCGAGAATGAACAAACCGCCCGCTTCCTTTACCTTTTCGCTCTCGGGTTTTATTTCTTCCTTGTATTTTTCAAACAGCTTCTTGAAGGTTTCTCTTGCTTCGAGAATTTCCTGGTCGTCGGTATCGGCAGTGCCTGTTGAGAGGGTAATTAAGCGTTCTTCAATACCCATTTTCCTCATTTCACGCTTTGCCATATACTCGGGGTTTCCACCGAGCATAATATCAGTTCCGCGTCCAGCCATGTTCGTAGAAATGGTGACAGCACCGAGTCTGCCCGCCTGTGCTACGATTTCAGCTTCCTTTTCATGCTGCTTCGCATTAAGAACGTTATGAGGTATACCGCTTTTTCTAAGAACTGCAGAGAGCTCCTCAGACTTGTCTATGGAAACAGTGCCTACAAGCACCGGCTGTCCTTTTTCGTGACATGCCTTAATTTGTTCTACAATAGCGAGTATTTTTCCTCTGTAGGTTCTGTATACCGCGTCATTTTGGTCTCGCCTTATCATCGGCTTGTTCGTAGGAACCTCGACTACGTCAAGGGCATATATCTGCCTGAACTCGTCATCCTCTGTAAGAGCTGTTCCCGTCATACCGGAAAGCTTCTTATACATACGGAAGTAGTTTTGGAAGGTAACCGTTGCTATAGTACGGCTTTCCTTTTGAATGTTTACCTTTTCCTTTGCCTCTATTGCCTGATGTAAGCCGTCGTTATATCGTCTGCCGGGCATAAGTCGGCCAGTGAATGTATCAACAATTATTACGTTTCCGTCCTTAACGATGTAATCGACGTCTCTTTTCATTACACCGTACGCGCGGATGGCAATATTCATATGGTGGTGAATAACGCTGTTTTCTGCTTCGGAGAGGTTCTCTATATTGAAAAATCTTTCAACCTTTTCAATACCGTTTTTGGTAAGAACAGCCGTTCTTGCCTTTTCATCGACAATATAATCCTCCTCGTATACGTCATTATCCTCTTTTGTGTCAATTTCCTTTACAATCTTTTTACGTAAGGATTTTGCGCATCTGTCAGCCATTGTGTAAAGGTCGGTAGATTTTGCACCGACACCGGAAATGATAAGAGGTATTCTTGCTTCGTCTATAAGTATTGAGTCTACCTCATCGATTATTGCAAAGTTATGGCCTCTTTGAACCATTCTTTCCTTATAGATTACCATGTTATCACGAAGGTAGTCGAATCCAAGCTCGTTGTTCGTGCCGTAGGTTATATCTGCTGCGTAAGCGGCTCTTTTTTCCTCGGAATTCTGACCGTGGACTATAAGTCCTGTCTTAAGACCGAGAAAGGAGTAAACTCTTCCCATTTCCTCGCTGTCGCGTCTTGCCAGATAATCGTTGACCGTAACGATGTGAACGCCTTTACCGGTTAGAGCATTAAGATATGCGGGCAGGGTAGCAACAAGCGTCTTACCCTCACCTGTTTTCATTTCTGCAACGCGTCCCTGATGCAGAAGAATACCGCCCATAAGCTGTACTCTGAAAGGGCGCTTGCCAAGTACTCTTGTATCAGCTTCTCTTACAAGCGCGAATGCCTCGGGGAGTATATCATCAAGCGATTTTCCGTCATTCAAATCATTCTTAAGCTTGTCTGTGTATGCACGCAACTGTTCGTTTGTCATTGCAGAAAAGGTATCTGCAAGAGCTTCTATTTTATCCACTGTGGGAATAATTTTTTTAATCTGTTTTTCGCTGTAGGATTTGAAAAGTCCCATAACATAAAACTCCTTTGTGGGAATATATCATCTCATTCTACCACAAAGCGAGTGAAAAATAAACAAAAATTTGTTAATATTTTTAATATTTTAACAAATATCCCGTTGAAAACCCAAGAATTAAGGTGTATAATCTGCAAAGAGAGTGAAAATTTTGCTTTCATACATAAAAAAATATTTGTGGGGTAAACTTCCATTGAAAAAACTTAACATAGTATTATATTCACCGCAAATACCGCAAAACACGGGAAATATTTCAAGAACCTGCTCGGTCACAGGTGCGGCATTGCATATCATCCGCCCTATCGGCTTTGAGATATCTGATAGAACTTTAAAAAGAGCAGGTCTTGATTATTGGGACACCCTCGATGTTACCTATTACGATAATTATGAGGATTTTCTTTTAAAAAATCCCGTGGGAAAAAAGTACTTTTTCTCAGCAAAGGGGAAAATGTGCTATACCGATATCAAGTATCCGTACGGTGCTTATCTTGTCTTTGGTTGTGAATCTGTCGGTCTTCCCGAGGAGCTCATAGTTGCAAACATAGATTCTTCTGTCAGAATTCCAATGCTTAAAAACAGAAGATGTCTTAATTTATCCAATGCGGTTGCCATTGCTGCATATGAGGTTTTAAGACAAACCGGCTTCGAGGATTTTGATTTACATGGTACACTTTGTGAAGTTTGCGACGGATAATATTAACATGGAGAAAAATGATTGAGAATAAAAGGAATATAATTCCTGTTTTATTGGGAGCAGATTTGAATGCATATTCTGTTGCTCTTGCTTTTAAATATGCGTACGGAATAAATTCACACGCATTTGCAAGGTATAAATGCGGTGCTACGGAAAATTCCAAATTCATAAAAACACACGTTAACCGTGATTTTGATAAAGTATTGACTGCCGTCCCCGAGCTTTTGAGATTTGCGTCTGAAAATTCGGGGGCGGATTTGTTTCTTATACCTTGTGCTGATTGGTATGTTGAATTGCTGATGAAATCAAAAGAGGCATTTTCCGGGATATATCATATGTGTTTGCCGCGCAGTGAGCATTACACACTTCTTACAGATAAAGAGAGCTTTTATAAGGAAATGCGGAAGGCAAAAATTCCTATGCCTAAAACGTTTGTTTTTTCTAAAAGCTCAGCACTTTTTGAGCGCGCTGCAAGTGAAATTGCGTTTCCAGCGGTTATAAAGCCGACCTCGAGTACTGAATATTGGAAGCATCCTTTTTTGAATATGCGGAAGGTTTATTTTCCAAATAGCCAAGATGAAGCGATAAAAATAGCAGATAGAATTTTTGAGTCAGGTTATTCTGAGTCCCTCGTGTTGCAGCAAAAGTTGGATGACGGTGGAAAAAACAGGGTTATGACAACCTTTTCCGATAAATCAGGTAAGGTTGTGAGAGCTGTTTATGGAGAGGTTGTACTTGAAGAGTGCGGAAAAACATCAACAGGAAATCACAGCGCAATAGTAACTGCAAAGCCGACAAAAATTTGTCATGAGCTTATCAGGTATCTTAATCACATAAAATACGTAGGATTTGCTAATTTCGATATAATGTTTAACCGTGGGGAAGAGTGCGTACTCGAGTTGAATGCAAGGCAGGGCAGAAGCTGTGATTATATGAGAGCCGCAGGGGTTAATATCGCAAAGCTTATAGTTGAAGGCGGTGGGGAAGAAAAAAATAAAGAAGATGTATTTTCATATGAAGAAATTTATTGGCATTATCCGCCAAACAGAACAGTCTTGAAGAATACGAGCGATGATGAAAGGGCAAGAATTGAGAAATTAATATCCGATAAAAAGGATTTTACACCCTATAATAATGATTTTGAGGGGGTTAAAAGAACTCTTTATAAGCTCATACACAACATTCGTCTTAGCCGCAGGATAAATTCTGATTTTAAGGAGAAAAAATGAAGCTTTCAGTCTTGTTATCCGAGCTTTTCGACATTAGTGTAGATAATTTTGTCGAAAGAGAAATATGCCGCATTTGTATAAATTCAAAGGAGTCAAAAGCGGGTGTTATTTTTGCTGCAATAAAGGGTTCAAGGTATAACGGAGCAGATTTTTTAGAGGAGGCGTACAAACGCGGTGCAAGAGTTTTTTTAACTGCCGAAAAAAGACGAATGCCCAACGATGCAACTATAATATTCTCAAAAAAGCCAAGAAAAACATTGGCAGAACTATGTGCCAAGCTTTCGGGAAATCCTGAAAAGAAAATGCTGCTTATTGGAATTACGGGTACTAAAGGAAAGACTACAACCGGAGTTGTTATGTCAAAAATATTGGAAGCGTTGCACTTTAAAAATGTATACATCGGAACAGTAGGAGGGCGAGGTGTAAAATCGTCTTTTTATCCAAATACCACCCCTGACCCAACAGTGCTTTTTCCTTTGCTTGCCGCAGCACACAGAGATGGCATAAGATACGGAATTTTAGAGGTTTCCAGTCAGGCATTAAAGGACTATAGGGTATTTGGAATAAAGTTTGACACAGTTGTGTTTACAGGACTTGGTTGCGACCACATAGGAGATGTTGAGCATCCCACCTTTAAGGATTACGTACTGTCGAAAAGAAAGCTCTTTTGCGATTACGGAGCGTGCAGAGCATTTGTCAATTTTGATGATGCCTATTGGTCTTATATGACTTCGAACGTCCCCAAGATTATTAAATGCGGTTTTTCCTTTGATGCCGATTTTCGTATTACGGATTTTACCGATTCTAAATCCGGTAGTATATTTTTCCTTTCGGGCGTTAGAATCACAAGTCCTTTGCCTGCATTACACAATGCGAGAAATACTGCTCTTGCGATTGCTGTCGCATCGGAAATTTCCGGCAAAGACATCTCTTTTATCGCGCCACTTGTAAAGGATGCAAATGTTGATGGACGATTTGAGTATAAAGAGCTGTTTGGGCGTAATATAGTAATTGACTATGCTCACAACAAGGAAAGCTTTAGGGAAATTTCAAAGCTCGCACGCAGAATGTTTTCAGGACGCCTTGTAGGTGTTTTCGGTTCGGTAGGGGAGAGAAGCTTTAACAGACGGAAAGAGCTTGCTTATGAAGCTGAATGCCTCTTTGATTTTTCCGTCATAACCGAGGATAACCCGGGGACTGAATCGGTTATTACAGTATGCGCAGATATCTATTCCAATTTCTCTGACAAAACGCGTGCAAGGATTGTTCCTGCAAGGATAGACGCTATAAAGTACGCAATAAGCTGTACTAAAAAGGGAGATACAATACTTCTTCTTGGAAAAGGTCATGAGAAGAACATTAAAATTGATGGACTTATAGGTCAATTTTCTGAAAGAGATATTCTTGATATGCTTGGCTCTAACCACTGCTTAGAGAAAACAAAAACAGAGGCGATGTAGGGGGGTACATCGCCTCTTGTGATAGATTTTGAAATGTGTTTTAGCGTATATAGTTGGTTTTTATTTTTTTCTCTTCCTTTGGGGGATATATTCCCGAAAGTTTACCGGCTTCAATACAACCGATAAGCCATACCATATTGTCCGCGATGCTTCTGAGTGTTTGCAATCCCTCCTCATCCCTCTCTAATTCACCTTGAGTCGTGCCGTGAACTATACCGGGATAATTTCCGCTGACCGTCGGCATTGCGTTGAATGAGAAAAATCTTGTTATTGATTCAAGCGCGCTTAAATTTCCACCTCTTCGTGAAACCGTGATGGCTGCAGCCGGTTTATATTTAAGTGCGCTTTTCTTGGAATAAAAAAGCCGTTCTAAGAACGAAAGAAGATTTCCTGCAGCACATCCGTAGTGAACAGGACTAAGAAATATGTAACCGTCAAAGTCGGGTGCGGCTTCCAAAACTTCATCGGCTGCATCAGAAAGCTTGCACCGTCCGTCAGATTTACAAAGATTACAGCCACAGCAAGAGTATATGCGGCTTGGCATAAGATTAAATATTTTAACCTCACATCCGAGCTTTATTAGTCTTTCTTTTACCTCCTTTGCTGCACGATTGGTTGTTCCTTCCTGCTTTGTTGATGCTGAAACAAGTAAAATTTTCATAAAATCTCCGTTTTGTGTTTATTTTAGGTGTCGTATTGACTTTTATGGTAGGTTATAGTATAATTAAATAATAAAGAAGTAAAAGGAATTGTTCTCAAGGAGTAGCTGTAATATGACTAAAATAGATATTTTTTCAGGATTTCTCGGTGCAGGAAAGACAACACTTATCAAGAAGCTTATAAATGAAGCTTACGTCGGAGAGAAGGTTGTACTTATAGAAAATGAATTCGGTGAAATTGGTATCGACAGCGGATTTCTTAAGGATTCCGGAATCGAAATAACCGAGATGAATTCAGGATGTATTTGCTGTTCTCTTGTAGGTGATTTTACTAAGGCGCTTGCAAAGGTTCTTGAGCAATTTTCGCCAGATAGAGTTATAATAGAGCCATCGGGAGTAGGCAAGCTATCCGATGTTGTTCGTGCTGTTGAAGCGGTTGTTTCGGATGAAGTAGTAATAAATTGCAAGACTGCGGTTGTTGATGCGGGAAAATGCAAAATGTATATGAAAAACTTCGGCGAGTTTTTTGGCGACCAAATAGAAAATGCGTCAGCAATAGTTCTTTCTCATACTGATACAGCAAAGCAATTAAGGATTGAAGAGGCCGTAGCTCTTGTACGTGAGCATAATAAGAATGCCGTTATCGTTACAACACCGATTTCAGTGCTTTCAGGCAAAGAATTGCTTTCTGCAATCGAAAATGAAAATACACTCGAAGCACAGCTCGAAGAACTCGAGAAACTTGCTCACGAGCATTGCGGATGCGGACACCATCATCACCACGAAGAGCATGAGCATGACGAGCATTGCGGCTGCGGACACCATCATCACCACGAAGAGTATGAGTATGATGAGCATTGCGGATGCGGACATCATCACCACCATCATGCAGACGAGGTATTTACAAGTGTTGGTATAGAAACTGCAAAGAAGTTTACGGCTGACAAATTGAAAGAAATTCTTGAAAAATTCGATGAGGATTCGGATTACGGAATGGTTCTTCGTGCTAAAGGTATTGTTGCTTCAGAGGGGGATAAATGGATTCATTTTGATTATGTACCTCTTGAGTCTGATGTAAGAGAAGGAAGTGCTGAAATAATCGGCAGAATATGCGTTATCGGAACTAAGCTTGACGAGAGCAAAATCAAAGAGTTGTTTGACGTATAAGGAGTTTTTCTAAATGGATGTAGCTGTATATCTGTTTACCGGCTTTCTTGAGGCGGGGAAGACAAAGTTCATTCTTGAAACAATGAGCGACCCGGGATTCAATGACGGTAGCCGAAAATATCTGATAATAACCTGCGAGGAGGGAGAAGAGGAGTTTCTTCCCGAAGAATTAGGTCCTAACGTTTCACTCGCTTCCTTTGATGATGTTCAGCGTCTGACACCGGACCGTCTTTCTGCGGTGCAAAAAAGAACAAAGGCAGATATTGTTCTTGTGGAATACAACGGAATGTGGCAGTTAGATAAATTTTATAACGCCTTGCCTGAAAACTGGATGGTTTATCAGGAGATATTCGTTGCAGACTCTGCCACTATACTTTCGTACAACCTCAATATGCGTCAGCTTGTTGTAGACAAGCTCACAAGCTGTGAAATAGCGGTATTTAACCGTTTAACAGCTGATACGGATAAGATGCCGTTGCACAAGCTTGTGCGAGGTGTTTCACGAAAGGCGAACATATGCTACGAGTATCTCAACGGAGAAATAGAGCCCGATGATATAGAGGACCCGCTCCCGTTTGATATTGAAGCACCGGTAATAAATATCGAGGACGTAGATTTTGCTTTGTTTTACCGTGATATGAGCGAGGAATTTGAAAAGTATGTAGGCAAGACAGTTCGATTCAAGGGAATTGTAGCTCTTGATTCCTCTTTGCCTAAATCAAGCTACGCAATCGGTAGACATATTATGACATGTTGTCAAGACGATATTGCTTATCGTGGTGTTGTAGCGAAGGGAATGGGTAATCTTGACTTAAAAACACGTGACTGGGTAACAGTCGAGGGCCGTCTTTTAGAAGAGTATTCCCCTCTTTATAAAGCTCGCGGTCCTGTGCTTGAGGTTAGAAAAATAGAAAGAGCAGAGAAGCCGTTGCAAGAGGTTGCAACGTTCTATTAAATAAATCTTGAAAGGCGAAAAAATTATGAAAAAGGATGAAATGAAGTTCCCGTTTTCAATGTACGCCAAAACTTCTGACGGACGGCTCGTAAATGCAAATACACATGACAATTCTATGCAAATTGTCGAGGTTATTGGCGGAGAAATAAGAATTCAAGTCGGAACAGAAATAATTGAGGCAGAGGCAGGAGATTTTATATATATTCCTCCGACGCTAATCTATCGTGCAGATGCAGTATCGGGTGAGGCAACCTTGAGAGCTATGGTTTTTGACAGCTCCATACTTGAAGCTAATATGGAAAGGTTTGATACAGAGGTATTATATATGTTCCACCTCCAATCCAAAAACCGCCTTATGCCTTTCAAGTCAGGCCATCCCGTTCACTCTACGCTTAAGAAGTATATGCAACGCTCATATGACGAGTATGTGTCACGCGACATTTGCTATAAGCTTCCAATACGCGCTAATATATATCTTATGATGACAGCTCTCCTGCGCTACTACTGCGGCTCAAAGGACGATTCTGACAGAATGATTTATCATAACGTTTTGCGCTTGAGGCCGGTTATAGAATATATAAGCAATAATTACACAGACAAGATTTACATAGAAAAGCTTGCGGAAATAATAAATGTATCTTCCGATTATTTTACAAAAATGTTTAAGGATTCTATCGGAAAAACTCCAATAGAATATATCAATGGACTGAGAATTAATCAGGCGATGAAATATCTTACACAAACCGATATGCCAATGGCTGAAATTGCCGAAAAAATCGGATTCTGCAACCCTAACTATTTTCATAAGATATTTAAGCAGTATATGAATACAAGTCCTCTGGCGTACAGAAAAAGCGCTAAATAATCATTTATAGAGACAAGAAAAAGCGAGATTGATGGTTCAATCTCGCTTTTTCTTATAAAACATGTAAAATACGGGTTATTTAGTAATTATTTTAAGTTCCTCTTTGCCCTTAACAAATTCGGCAGTAATTACTATTTTTTCTACGTCATCTCTGCCGGGAAGCTCATACATCGGACGCAGCATAATAGATTCAAGTATGGAGCGCAGACCTCTTGCACCTGTTTTGCGTTCAACCGCAAGAGAAGCTATTGCTTGGAATGCCTCGTCTTCAAATTCAAGAGTTATTCCATCCATCTCGAAGAGCTTCTGATATTGCTTGTAAAGGGCGTTTTTGGGTTCTTTAATTATTCTTACAAGCGCTTTTTCATCAAGATTGTCGAGGGCAACTATAACAGGAAGTCGTCCGACAAGCTCGGGAATAATACCGTATTTAACGACGTCATGAGCTATAACGTCCTTGTATACACCCTTTTCGACCTTTACCTTGGCAGATTTTTCTGTTGAGAATCCGATTTGCTGATTGCCTTTTCTTTGCTCAATCAATGCTTCTATTCCGTCGAAAGCTCCACCGCAAATAAAGAGAATATTTTTGGTGTTTATTTGTATAAATTCCTGATTAGGATGCTTTCTTCCGCCCTGCGGAGGTACGTTTGCAACGGTGCCTTCAAGAATTTTCAAGAGCGCTTGCTGAACACCCTCACCGGAAACGTCGCGTGTTATTGAGCGGTTTTCACCTTTTCGTGAAATTTTATCTATTTCATCGATATAGATTATACCGTGCTCAGCTCTTTCAATGTCGTAATCCGCGGCTTGAATTAGGCGCAAAAGGATATTTTCAACGTCTTCACCAACATATCCTGCTTCTGTAAGTGTTGTGGCATCGGCTATTGCAAACGGAACTTTAAAGCTTTTTGCAAGAGTTTGGGCAATATATGTTTTACCGACACCTGTAGGTCCAAGCAAAAGAACGTTGGACTTTTCAATTTCTATTTCGTCTTTTTCGTTCTCGTTTTCCGTGCGCTTGCTTTTTTTTGCCTTTTTAGTTTCGTCTAAGGTGAGAATTCGTTTATAATGATTATATACAGCTACAGATAACGCAAGCTTTGCATCGTCCTGCCCTATGACGTATTCGTCAAGCATTTCCTTTATCTCTTTCGGGCGGGGAAGCGTATTGAGCGTCAATTCGTCTTCTGTTGAGTCTGATACAATAGAAAATTCTTCTTCAATAAACTCTGCACAAACATTTATACAGCTGTCGCAAATATAGCTATCACCGTTTCTTGATGGAATGAGGACTGCAACCTCTTCTTCGCTTCTGCCACAAAATGAACATCTGCGAGGTGCTTTGTTTTCAGAGTTAGACATTTATATTTCCTTTTTGGTGATTACTTTATCGATAAGACCGTATTCCAATGCCTCTTTCGCACTCATAAAGTTATCACGTTCTGTATCCTTTTCAATAGTTTTTAGTGTTTTTCCCGTTTGCTCCGCAAGTATTCTGTTTAACTTATCCTTTATCTTGAGTATGTGGTCAGCGTGGATTTTTATATCTGTTGCCTGACCTTGCATGCCGCCGAGCGGCTGATGAATCATTATCTCGGAATTGGGAAGAGCAAATCTCTTTCCTTTAGCTCCGCTTGAAAGTAGAAATGCACCCATAGATGCAGCCATACCGATACAAATAGTTGAAACATCGCATTTAATGTAATTCATTGTATCATATATCGCCATGCCCGCGGATATTGAGCCACCGGGGCTATTAATATAGAAATAGACGTCTTTATCGGGATCCTGTGCTTCGAGATAGAGCATCTGTGCTACGACAAGGGAAGCTGTTGTGTCGTTTACTTCGTCTGCAAGAAATATGATTCTATCATTAAGCAGTCTTGAATAAATATCATATGAGCGTTCGCCTCTTGAGGTTTGTTCAACGACCATTGGTACAAGTGCCATAATAGTTTCTCCTTAAAATATATTGGTATTTTCAAGCAGCCGACAGTCAGAAAATAGAAAATAGACTGTCGGCTGCCAAATTATAAATTACTTAACCTTTGCGTTCTCTTTTACAAGGTCCATTGCGTGAGCAACAAGAAGGTCTGCCTTAATATCCTCGGCCGCAATCATTCCTTTAACCTGCTCAAGCGGAACATTGTAAGCTTCTGAAACTCTCTTGAATTCAGCCTCTACCTCTTCTTCAGTAACAGCGAGATTTTCGAGCGAAGCAATCTTTTCAAGAGCGAGTCTTACCTTAACTTGCTTTTCCGCCTGGGGACGCATCTGCTCACGAAGAGCTTCAAGAGTAAGTCCTGTGTACTTAAAGTAAGTGTTAAGGTCAAGTCCGTTTGCTCTGAGGCGAGTATCGTAATCACGTACGTAATTTTCTGTTTCTGCCTCAAACATCGGCTCAGGAATTTCAGCTTCAAGCTTTTCGATAAGTGCTTCAGCCAAAGCGTTTTCGAATTCACTCTGCGCCTTTTCTTCGTTTCTCTTTACCATTTTAGACTTGATGTCTGCTTTATATTCATCAAGAGTATCAAATTCCGAAACATCCTTCGCAAATTCATCGTCTGCTTCGGGAAGCTCCTCAAATTTGATAGCATTAAGCTTTGTCTTGAAGGTTGCTGCCTTGCCTGCAAGCTCTTTTGCGTGGTATTCCTCGGGGAAGGTAACGTTAACGTCGAATTCCTCACCGATATTCTTTCCTACGATTTGCTCTTCAAAGCCGGGTATGAATGAGCCGGAGCCGAGCTTGAGGTCATGGCCTTCGCCCTTTCCGCCGTCGAAAGCAACTCCGTCGCAGAATCCTTCATAATCAATATTCGCTATATCACCGTTTGCAGCAGCTCTGTCTGTAACGTCAACCGTTCTTGCGTTTCTTTCTCTTGCTCTTGTGACTTCGTTCTCAACGTCCTCGTCGCTAACCTCGTCAACCTTTTTTTCGGCCTCTATACCTAGATAACCCTCGATTTTAACTTCCGGCTTAACAAATCCCTCCGCCTTAAGAACTATCTCATCATCTGTAGATACAAGGTCGAATTTGGGAGTGCCAACTACTGTAAGACCTGCCTCCTTTACAGCTTCATCAAAAGCGTCGGGAATGCAAGCATTGATAGCGTCTTCAAAGAAAATTCCCTTGCCGTAAAGCTTCTCAACGATGCTCTTAGGTGCTTTTCCTTTTCTGAAGCCGGGAATGTTCAAGGTTTTTACATTCTTTTTATAAGCTTCGTATTCTGCTTTCTCATAAACAGCTTTGTCTACTGAAAATTCCATTATAAATCCGGATTTTTCGGTGAGTTCCTTTTTGATAAGGGCCATTGTTTTTCCTCCAAAAGATATATAATAATTAAATTTAAATAATCAACTGAATTATTCTACAACAAACTCGTAATTTTGTCAAGTGCTTTTGTTTATTTATCTTACTAACTTCGGAATAAAATTAAGATAATCCGCAGAAATCAGTTTCATTTCGATTCCTTTGTGTACAATAGATTCTTCAACAGCATAATTTCCGTGTATATGACCGTAGTAAATTCTCTTTATTCCATATTCGAGCAGCAAGCTTATTATAGATTCCGACTCCTTACCGTTCCAAAGCGGAGGGAAGTGCATAAAAACGACAATTTCCTTTTCTGCAGAAGCTTTCTTTAGTTCTTTTGCGTGGTCAAGACTTAACTTAAGGCGTAGGGATTCTCTCTTTACCAGCTTTTCAAAATCTGTTCCAGATGGAGCGTTGGATGCATCCTCGTCGTAGTACCAACCACGCGTTCCGGCTATTATAAAATCCTCGGTTTCATGAGCATTGTTGAAAAGAAATGATATGCTTTTAATATCATTCTTTTCAAAAAACTCAGCATGCTTTTTCATAGTAGACCACCAAAAATCATGGTTGCCCTTGCCGAGTATTTTTTTACCGGGAAGAGAATCAAGAAATTTAAGGTCGCTTTTAGCTTCTTGCAAAGAAAGAGCCCAAGAAATGTCGCCGGGGATTATAACGGTGTCGCGTTCGGTGACTGTTCGTATCCAATTGTTCTTCAGGCGGAGTATATAGTCCTTCCATCTTTGACCGAAGATTTCCATAGATTTATTAGTTTCTTCAAAGGTGGAGAGGTGTAAATCTGAAATGGCAAAAATTGACATATGTTTTTTCTCCGTTTAAGTATAAAGGAGTGTAAAGCTGTAAAAACTTATTCTGCGGGCATTATTGCTCGCAAAAAAGAAATACTGCGTAAGTATTAGTTTGGTTCTTATGAACGAAGTGATTACTCACGCCGAAATGGAGAGTACGATGGAAGAAAAGAAGTATCAGACCGACTGTAAGTGTGATATGTCGAAGCACATAAAAGGTGTAATGTGCGACGTTAAAAACTGCGCTTACCACAACGGTAAGAACGAATGCTGCGCAGGATGTATATCAGTAGGACCGGGTAGCGCTGAGAGCTCGTCCGGAACTGCGTGCGTAACATTTAAACCGCGCGCTTACTAAGAGCGGGCGAACTCTATTGTAGCGTTTTCCATATCGCTTCTGTTAATTTCCGATGTGTGAATAATCTTTCTGTCAGCTATATCTTTTAATGGATAGGGAATAGCGGTTTTTGTTAAAACCGAGAGTTCTTTTAAGGCAGAAAGCTCGTCATTCGGCTTGTGTCCGGCTATTGCTGAGAACACATCATAAGCGAATTTATATGCTGAAGCGGTGGAAACAACAAGTATTTTTCTTTCTGCCTTATATTCCTCACTGTAACGGTTTTTCGCGTAAACGGCAACCGCTGTATGAGTGTCTATGAGGCAGTTTTTATTTTCAAAAGTTTCCTTAACCGTAGCTAAGGTGTTTTCCTCACTTGTGCAGTAACCGACAAAGGTTTCGTTAATCTTTTGAAGCTCATCGCAAGAAAGCTCATATCTTCCGCATTCGCCAAGAGCTTTCATATATTCTCTGGTTTTCTCTGAGCCAAAGGTAAGATATAAAAGACGCTCAAGATTTGATGAAATCAAAATATCCATTGATGGAGAAACGGTTGCGTGGAACTGTCTGTTCTTATCGTAAACACCCGTCTTTAAAAAGTCGGTAAGTACGTTATTTGAATTGGATGCACAAACAAGCTTACCTACGGGAAGTCCCATAAGCTTTGCGATATAGCATGCAAAAATATTACCGAAATTTCCGGTGGGAACCACTACGTCGATAACCTCACCGTGCATAATTGCACCCGAAGAGAGCATATCGCAATAGGCGGATACATAATAAACGATTTGAGGAACGAGGCGTCCCCAGTTTATCGAGTTTGCGCTTGAAAGAAACACATTCGCTTCGTTAAGCTTTTGTGCGGTGTTCTTGTTTGAGAATATTTCCTTCACTCCGCTTTGGGCATCATCAAAATTTCCGATAATTCCGCTTACCGACACGTTGTTACCCTCTTGCGTCTGCATTTGAAGCTTTTGTACACGGCTTACACCTGCAATGGGGTAAAATACTTTAATTTTAGTTCCGGGGATATCGCGGTAGCCCTCAAGCGCTGCCTTTCCTGTGTCACCTGAGGTGGCAACGAGAATAAGCGCATCTTTGGTTTCGTTGCACTTTCTTAATGCTCTTGTGAAAAGTCTTGGCATAATTTGAAGAGCCATATCCTTAAATGCACAGGTAGGGCCGTGCCATAGCTCGAGCATATAAGTAGAGTCGTCGAGTTTGGTTACGGGAGCTATAGCATCAGGGAACTTTTCTGTTGAATATGCGCCGTTTGCATCCTCAAGTAGCTCCTCGTATGTATAATCCGTTAAGAACATTGACAAAATTTTTGCAGCTCTTTCTTCATAAGTAGCTGTGAGCAGCTCATCTATATCCGCTTTTGTAAGAGTCGGTATTGACTCAGGCATGTAAAGTCCGCCGTCTGACGCAAGACCTGTCTTTATTGCGTATGCGGAGTGTACTTTTTTGTTTTCTTTTCCACGAGTGCTGGTGAAGTTCATATCGATTTTCCTTTTCGTCTATTTTCTCGAAGATGCCGTATTTTGATTGAAAGCGTTTTCAATATGAAAAATTTTCTCAACCTTTTTTCGTCCTTGCAAATCGGACACGTAAACCTCAATTACGTCAAGACGGGCTTTTTTGTTAATCGTTGGACTACTTGCAAGGTAATATTTAGCGGCTTTAATTATTTTTCGTTGCTTTTCGGGGGTTACGGCTGCAGCAGGCCTGTATTCCGATTTGTTTTTTGAATCTACAGAGCGCGTTTTAACCTCGACGAAAGCGATTGTTGTTTTATTTTCGGCTATAATATCAATCTCATTATTAAGAGCGACATAATTAGTTTCAATAACCTTGTATCCGGAGCGTTTGAGATGCTTTTTTGCGGCATTCTCACCAAAATTTCCGGTTAACCTTTGTCTAGTCAATATTTCAAGAATTTTCATCTTCTTTTAAAAACTTAAGAAAGCTTTTTCTATGTATTTTTGAGGGGCCGAGTTTTCTTACAATATCCATATGGTCCTTTGTGGGATATCCTTTGTGCTTTGCAATATTGTATTCGGGATATTCCTTATCAAGCTCTATGCACTGTCTGTCACGTGTTACCTTGGCAAGAATTGAGGCAGCGGCTATAGAGTAGCTTTTTGAATCCCCTTTGACAACAGTCATTGTCGGAATGTCAAATCCTCTGGAGCAATTTCCGTCGATTAGAGCAAAATCAGCTTTAAGCGGTAAAGCTGCAACAGCTCTTCTCATTGCGAGCATTGAGGCATTAAGAATATTGATTTCGTCTATTTCCTCAGGTGAAGCTTCTGCAATAGCATAGGCAAGAGCTTTCTCTTTTATAATATCGAAAAGGGCTTCACGCTTCTTCTCACTTAGTTTTTTGGAGTCGTTAAGTCCCTCAATAACTAAGCCGCGCGGCAAAATGACAGCAGCCGCGACAACAGGACCGCATAAAGGCCCTCTGCCTGCCTCATCGCATCCGCAGACGGCGCAAAATCCATTTTCGTATAATTCTTCTTCAAAGTCGTAGCTTGGCATTTTTCCTCCGTCAAGGTCTTTCAAGCGTTATTTTGCCGATAAGAGCCGTTCTGAATTCTTCAAGAAGCATTTCTGCAGTTCTTTGGTGATTAATTTCACCGCCGGAGATGAGAAAGCCCCTCTTTTTCCCAACCAAACGAAACAGGTCGTAGCAGTCCAGTCCTTCTGTTTCACTTGGTGTAAGCTTGTAGCGTGCCATAAATTCGTCGGCAGCTACATCCATTAAGCGTTTACAAAGAATCATCGCAATTTCTTCCGTATCAAGAATTGCATCTCTTATTGCTCCTGTAATTGCAAGATTTTGTCCAACTGTTTCGTCTTCAAATTTAGGCCAAAGCACACCGAGCATATCCAAAAGGTCTATACCTATCTGTGTTGGGACCCACTGTTTTGCAAGAGTGACACCGGGTCTATTCTCAACCTTCGCTTTTTTTGCTCCTGCCAAACGGTTAATAAGTGATGATTTGCCGACGTTAGGAATGCCTACAATCATAGCTTTGAGGTGTCTGCCTCCCATGCCCTTGCTTTCATATCTTTCAAGCTTGTCCTTAAGAATATCTTTAATCGCAGAGGACAGGGAATCAATACCAATGTTATTGTAGGAGTCTATGATTACCGTCCTTTGTCCAAGCTTTTTATAGTGCTCCGCCCAAGCGGTGTTCATTTTGGGGTCTGACATCGAAGCTTTTGTAAGAACCGTAAGCTTGGGTTTGCCCGAAATAATAGTATCAATTTCAGGATTCTTTGAACTGTGCGGAACTCTTGCGTCTAACAGTTCGAGAACAATATCAACGTCCTGTAAGCATTCCTTAATAACTCTACGGGTTTTTGCCATGTGGCCGGGAAACCACTGTATAGGATTTTGTGCCATTTCAACCTGCCTTTACTGTCTATTTGACAGCTCCGAATTTTTCAAAAGGATAGAATCTCAAGATAACTTTTCCGAGCACCGAATCAACACTTACCGTTCCTATATCTCTTGAATCGGTAGAGTGATTTCGATGGTCGCCCATAACGAACAGCTCGTTTTCGGGAACCGTAATCTCTAATGGCTTGTACGTAAAATCACCGTCAATAAAGGCAAATTCGCTATCATCGTAAAGAGCACCGTTGACATAGATTTCACCCGTCACGGTAATCTTTACCGTGTCTCCGCCTACCGCAATTACTCTCTTTACGATTGGCTTTTTGATGGCGGTGGAGTGGTCTTCGCACACGATAATATCTCCTTGCTTCGGAGTGTAAAAGAAGTCGGAGATTATAAGATGGTCGCCGTCTGTAAGTGTATTCATCATTGACGGTCCTTCGACAATTGAATGCCGGAAGAAAAACGTGGTTATGAGAAGCACAGCAGCAAGGGTGAAAATAAATAGCTCAACAAAATCAAATCTTGTGTCTGCTTTTCTTGGCTTGTCTGGATTGTATACTGACTCTTCATCCTCTTCCTTATATCTTGATGTGTCTTGTGCTTGCATTGGCTCAAGGTCATCAATAGTGTACTGTATGTTCTCATTTCGCGAATTATCCGTAGTGTTTTGCACGTGGAAGGGGACTTCACTTGCGGGTGTTGAGACTGTAAATTCACCGTCGTCTATAACTTCACTTCTTGAAAAAAGGTCGTCGGGTGCAAGGATTTTTTGCACTTCGCTCTCCGCATTCTCTTTACCGTCAAACGATGGGGCTTCAATGACGAAAATATCAATGTTGTGAAGAAGGGGCACCGGCTCTTTATTTTCCGATAAGGAGCTATCTTCAATATTTTCACCGACAATTTTATTCTCTTGCGGGATGTTCTCGGCGGTTTCTTGCGTTTTTACATCGCATATGTCGGGATTTGCCGCTTCTTGCGAGTCGGATTTATCTACGTTGTTCATACTGAGCTCCTTTCTGAAATTCCTTTAACATATATTTTAACATATTTATACTAAAATTACAATAAGCGCTTCATACAAATTTTATCATTTTACAGCGTTTTTTTAATCTGTTTTCAATAAAAATCATAATTTAGGAAAAAAATTGAAAAACCTATTGATTTTTTACTCCGGATATGATATCATAACAGTAACTGTGCATATGTGTCAGTAGCATTTGCCGGTGTATTCAGAACAGTCCTCTGCGTAGCTCCGCACGAATGTTCGCAGTTTTAAGGAGGGCCAAAAATGGAAAAGATCCAGGCTTTTGTTAGTGAGCAGCTTAAAACTGAGGTTCCTCAGTTTGGCATTGGTGACGGAGTAAAGGTTTACATCCGTATCACCGAAGGTGAAAAGGAAAGAATTCAGCTCTTCGAGGGTACCGTTATCGCAAGACACGGTGGTGGTATTTCCGAAACATTCACTGTAAGACGTGTTTCTTACGGTGTTGGTGTTGAAAAGACATTTCCTCTTCATTCTCCCAACGTTGACAAGGTTGTAGTGTTCCGTGAGGCAAAGGTTCGCCGCTCGAAGCTCTATTATCTTCGCGACAGAGTCGGTAAGGCGGCTAAGGTTAAAGAAAAGATTAAATAATCTCTTCTCAAAGGGCAGTGCTTTTGGCATTGCCCTTAACTTTTGCTTTTTTGATTGAGTATGTGTGCTTGCATTTTCTAAAGTACTGTGGTATACTATTTTTAATTAATAAGAGAAGGAGTGGAAAAATGAAAAAAGCAGTATATTTAATTTTTTGTTATTTAGCCGTTATATTTACTTTCATGGCTTTCGTTTCTTGCACACCTTCGGAAAACGGCGGTACTGAGGGAACGCCCCCTCCCGACGACGATACAAAGGTCGTTTACAGTGAGGGGCTGGAATATTCTTTGTCCGAGGACGGCAGCTTCTATTCCGTAAGCGGAATAGGTAAATGCTATGATACCGATATAATCATTCCTGAACAGTATAACGGGCTTCCAGTAATAGAAATTGCTCCGTATGCGTTTTACAATCTTCGTTCTCTTGAAAATGTGATTTTGCCCGACAGTATTGAAAAAATAGGGGAGAATGCTTTTTCGGGATGCTATAGTATAAATTATAACGAGTTCGGCAACGCATATTATCTTGGAACAGAGGAAAATACTTATGCTGCCTTGATATCGGCAAAGAGTACCGATATTACTTCTTTGGAAATAGCGGATGGTACAAAGATAGTAGCTCCTTATGCCTTCGCGTCCTGCTCTCTCATAGAAAGCGTGGTTATACCTGATTCCGTAGAGATTATAGGGAGTTATACCTTTAAGGATTGTCTAAAGCTAAAAAGCATAACTCTCGGTGAAGGAATAAAGAGCGTAGGTTTTTCTGCCTTTATAAACTGTAAAGCTCTTGAGTATACGGTCTATTCGGGAGCAAAGTATATTGGCTCTGCCGATAATCCGCACATGCTTCTTGTTAGTGCAACAGGCAGACAAATTGAGGAGTGCTTGATACATAAGGATGCTAAAATAATCTTTTCCTTTGCATTTGAATATTGCGGAGCGCTTGAATCTGTTAAAGTTCCCGACGGCGTTATTGAGATTGGCTCTAACGCCTTCGGATACTGCAGCAGCTTGAAAAGCGTGAAGCTTCCGAATACGGTTTTGAATCTCCCGAGCCATCTGTTTTACGAATGTATTTCGCTTGTAAGCGCGGAGCTTCCCACGCAGATTAAATCCGTAAGCGAATATTGCTTCTACGGGTGTGAAGCCCTCGAATCCATCGGTTTAACAAAGGGGATAGAGAGTATTAAAAATCATGCGTTCTCCGGATGTGAAAAGCTTTCAGCAATTGCCTTTCCAAAGGATTTGAAGCTAATTGGTGAAAATGCTTTTTTTGGATGCAAGTCACTTACAAAGCTTGAATTTGAGGACGGGATTGTAAAAATTTCTGATTACGCGTTTGCAGAGTGCACGGGTATTGAAGAAATTAAGCTCTCTGAGAAGCTTCTTGAAATAGGTAAGTATGCCTTTAGTAATAATACTTCTCTAAAATCACTCGACTTTCCCGATAAGCTTGAAATTATCGGAGAGGGAGCATTTGTTAACTGCCGTTTGATTTCTGATATATCTATGCCCGAATCTATTAGGGAAATTGGTGAAAATGCTTTTTACGGCTGGATAGGACTTCGAAGAGTCAATATAACGGATATTTCGAAATGGTGCAAGATAAAGTTTCTTAACGCATATGCAAATCCCTTGCTTTCCTCGGGGGCGCTTTACCTTAACTCAATACTTCTGACAGAGATTGACATACCCGACGGAGTAGAAACAATTTCTTCATATGCTTTTTACGGTTATGAGCGTCTTACACGAGTCAGTCTTCCTCGGAGTATTACCGATATAGAAGAGAGAGCATTTGAGAAATGCTGTCGGATTGTTGAGATAGTCAATCTTTCTTCTTTGAAAATAAAAAGGGGAGAGGAGAGCTTTGGCGAGATTGCAAGAAATGCTTTGAGCATTATAAACTCGATTGACCAAACTGCGATTTTTTCCGATGCGGAAGGATTCATTTTCTGTCAGAGCACCGAAGGACTCTATCTTGTCGGATATACAGGGGATAAGAGTAAGCTGGAGCTGCCATCAAACTTCAAAGGAAAAACTTACACAGTAAGCGATTATGCATTTTACAAGAATGAAATTATCACAGAGGTTGCAATATCCGAATCGGTAAGTGCGGTTGGCAACTATTCGTTTTCGGAGTGTCCGTCGCTTACCGAGGTGATTTTTTCCGACACTGTAACAAAAATAGATAAATACTCTTTTGCAATGTGCAATAAACTTTCTTCTGTGACTTTCGGAAAATCTATTGAAGTAATAGGCGAGTCTGCATTTTATAATTGCCGAGAATTGAAGGAAATAAAAATACCTGAGGGCGTTAAGCTTATAGGAAAGTGGGCGTTTTCAAAAACCTCCCTTAAAAGCGTCATATTTTCTTGCACTGACGGCTGGTATCATAATGCCTACAGCGACGACGGAGAGGTGCAAATATCAAAGGATGTCTTCCTTGATCAATCTGCTTCGGCGGCAGCACTTACAACGGTGTATCAAAGCTACAATTTGACAAGAAACAACTGAAAAACAAGGGCAGAATCCCAAACAAAAACAATTAGGATTCTGCCCCGAAGAATGTTTTTTAATTTTAACCCATGCTTTCAGAGAGCTTTTTGCCGCCTAAGACGTGGAAATGTAAATGCTTTACCGATTGACAGCCGTCCTCTCCGACGTTTGTTATGATGCGGTAGCCGTTTTCAATTCCTGCAAGCTTTGATATTTTTGGAATTTGCTCGAATATGTGAGCGAGAGCTTTTGAATTTTTTTCACACACTTCATCAGCCGAGCCGATATGCTCTTTCGGTACTACAAGAAAGTGCACTGGAGCACCGGGATTGATGTCATGAAAGGAATAGCAAAGGTCGTCCTCGTAAATTTTTTTAGACGGTATTTCTCCGTTGATTATAGAGCAAAATAAGCAATTCATATTTTCTGACCTACCTTTTTGTTTTTTTTGCTGAAATATATTCACTCAGGTTCATAGATGAACTTAAAAACATTTTAGTTAAGTATACAATATTTGCTATCCAAAGTCAATAACCGTTGACCTAAAAGGAGAAAAATGTTATTATGTAAACGAAAACTTCCCACATATCCCTGCACAGAGGACGTTTGGGATGCCATAAAAAAAGAAAATCGTCCCATTATGGTATATGGAATGGGAAACGGTGCTGATAAGCTTTTCAGACGTTTTGAAAAATACGGAATAAAGGTAAGCGAGGTTTTTGCCTCTGACGGCTTTGTAAGAGGGCATAGCTATAACGGATACGTAGTTAAGTCGTTTTCTAATATAAAAGAGGAATATGACGATTTCGTAATAGTACTTTCTTTTGCTTCAAACAGACCTGAGGTTATCGCAATGTTAAAGGAAATTGACGCCCGGTATGATATGTACGTACCTGATATGCCGGTTTGTGATGAAAGTGAGTATTTTGACAGACAGTTTTATAATGAAAACTTTTCCCGTATAGAAAAGGTTTACAAAATGCTTGCCGATGAAAAGTCGAAGCATATTTTTGCCTCGGTGCTTCACTACCGGCTTACAGGAAAGCTTGAATATCTCCTTGATTCCTACACTGAAAAAGAAGAAATGTATTCTGTATTATCTTTTGAAAGGATAAAAACCGTTATTGATGCAGGTGCTTATAACGGTGATACAGCAAAGGAGTCAATAGAGTATTTTCCCAATATCATGAAAATATACGCTATTGAGCCGGATAAAAAAAACTTCAAGAAGCTTTCTAAATTTGCTGAGAATACAAAAATAAGTATTACCGCAATAAATGCTGCGGTGTGGTCGAATTGCTGCAAAATGGATTTTTCGACAAGCGCAAATCGCAATTCTTCCATTTCATCATCGGCTTCATTTGAACATAAACGGGATAAAATTGAAGCGATTAGCATTGACAGCTTAAATTTATCCTCTGCAGATTATATAAAATACGACGTTGAAGGTGCGGAGTATGAGGCGCTTATAGGTTCTAAGAGGACTATAAACGATTTGCACCCCGAGCTTCTTGTGTCCTTGTATCATAGAAGCCGTGATATATTTTTTCTTCCCGAGTATATGATGAAAAACCATAACGGTTATAAATTTTATATAAGACGGTTATATTCTGTTCCCGCGTGGGAGCTTAATCTTATATTGACAGTCGAACATTAAAAAGAAACGGTATAAATATATGAAAAGACCTGAAATATTATCTCCCGCCGGCAATTTTGAGAAAATGCGCTCGGCAATACTTTACGGTGCTGATGCTGTATATCTTTCCGGACAGATTTTCGGTATGCGCGCCGCAGCGGACAATTTTACGTTAGAAGAGCTTGCTTCGGCAGTTGAATATGCACATCAAAGAAGTGTTAAGGTTTATCTTACGGTAAACACTATGCCGCGAGAAAACGAATATCCCCTTCTTCGTAATTACTTTTCTTCACTAAAAAATATTAAAGTCGATGCTCTTATAATTGCTGACATAGGAGTTCTTACACTTGCAAAGGAAATGCTCCCGGATGTCGAGCTTCATATCTCCACACAGGCAAATTCGGTAAGCAGCGCAGACTGTAGAGCATGGTATGCGCTCGGTGCAAAAAGAGTAGTTCTTGCAAGAGAGCTTACACTTGAAGAGATAAAGGCAATAAAGGCAAATATACCGGAGGAGCTTGAGATAGAGTGCTTCGTTCACGGCTCAATGTGCGTTTCCTACAGCGGCAGATGTCTTTTGTCTAATCACATAGTAGATAGAGATGCAAATCGCGGAATGTGTGCCCAGCCGTGCCGTTGGAATTATAGAATAAGGGAAATGGAAATTTCTGAAGAAAAACGCCCCGATATAAAAATTCCAATGCAAGAAATAAATGGCGAAACATTTATTATGTCAAGCCGTGATACATGTATGATTGAGCATTTGCCGGAGCTTGTCGAGGCAGGAATTGATTCCTTTAAAATTGAGGGAAGAATGAAGTCTGCCTATTACACGGCAGTCGTCACGAACACCTATAAAATGGCGCTTGATTCCTATTTTTCGGGCGAGTATGAATACGACCCTCTGTGGTACCGCGAGCTTGAATCGGTAAGTCACAGAGACTATGCGACGGGGTATTATTTCACTGATTCCCGTCTTGATGCAAACACCGCGAAAACTGCAGGCTATCTCAGAGAAAAGGCATA
>JAZSJG010000016.1:0-19178 GCA_045534215.1 Eubacteriales bacterium | reverse complement strand
CATTGTAGCTCTGTTTGCCTCGAGCTCTGCGAGCTTTGCTTCCAGTGCTACTATTTTCTCGTGCAAATGACGTCTATCTGTTTCGAGCTTAGATTCGCCGGGGCCTCTGGAACCAATTCCGCCCCCTTGACGTGAAAGAATGAGTCCTTGCCCTACAAGACGTGGTGCAGTATAACGAAGCTGTGCCAGCTCTACTTGAAGCTTTCCTTCCCCGCTCTTAGCATGAAGGGCGAAAATATCAAGTATTAGCATGCTTCTGTCTATGACAGTAACATCTTTTCCTATATCATTTTCAAGATTTCTAATTTGCGCCGGAGTAAGCTCCTCGTCAAAAATTACAAGCTCTGCTTCAAAGCTCGAAGCCAGCTCTGAAATTTCCTTAACCTTTCCGCTGCCTATTAGAGTTCTCGGGTCAAATGAATCCTTAACTTGAATAACCTTTGCGGTGCATTCTCCGCCGGCAGTATCAAGCAAACGCTCAAGCTCATCGAGAGATCTTTCGCATTCGCTAACCTCTGCAGTCTTTTTAGCAATGCCGACAAGAATTGCTTTTGCATTAATTGAATTCGACATACAGCACCTACTTTCGACTGTTTTTATAAATGAAAAGAGCGCGGAAATCTTATGACTACCCGGCGCTCTTTATCATTTGTTGGTAATTATTTTACCTTTGCAAGACGCTTCTTGAACTTATCAACACGTCCGCCAGCGTCTACGAATTTCTGCTTGCCTGTATAAAAAGGATGGCACTTAGAGCAGATTTCAACGTTCATATCACCCTTAACTGAGTGAGTAACAACGGTTTCTCCGCAAGCACATCTTATGGTAGCTTCTTTACATTCGGGATGTATTCCTGCTTTCATTTTAACACCTCTTTCAAATAATATTCTTTACATTACAGTTGATTATAACATACTAAAAAATATTTTGCAATACTTTTTTCAAAATAATTTATATTTTTTCTTCTATTTTCTTCTTTAATTCACACATAATTTTCTTTTCGAGCCGGGATATATAACTTTGAGAAATGCCGAGTATGTCAGCAACCTCCTTTTGTGTGAGCTCCTTGCCGGTATCCATTCCATATCTCATTTCTATAATCACACGCTCTCTAGGATTTAAGTGTTGTACTGCTTCTCGTATAAGCTTTCTTTCCTCATCTTCCTCCATACGACGAGAAATATTATCGCTTTCACTTCCGAGAATATCAGAAAGCAAAAGCTCATTTCCGTCCCAATCAACACTCAATGGTTCGTCAATTGAAACTTCTCTTTTGTGAGAGAGATTTTTTCTAATAAACATCAGAATTTCATTTTCTATACAGCGTGAAGCATAAGTTGCAAGCTTTATATTTTTCTCTTTATTGAAGCTTGAAACCGCTTTTATTAGGCCTATAGTACCTATAGAAACCAATTCTTCTATTCCGAATCCTGTATTTTCAAACCGTTTTGCTATGAACACAACTAGGCGAAGATTATGCTCTATGAGTGTATCTCTGGCATACTGCTTATCAATATTTTCAATCATGTGTTCTTCAACCTCTATATCCAAGGGAGGAGGCAATGTATCGCTTCCGTTGATATAGAAAACCTTCTTTGAAAAGAGCTTTAAAAACCAATTTTTAATTCTTCTTAAAAAATTATTTCTTTTTTTCATATATTATTTCTCCTAAAGCAGAAAGCGGAACGAGTGCATCGTATCCTGCAAAATTAGTGCTGTATTTATCAATAGCAACGAGTAAAGAAACACGCTCTTGTTTGTTTTTATGTAAAATAAAAACTTCGTCCGGCTTTAAAGCATAGACAATTTCGCTTTTTTCATTCCTGAAAATCGGAATTGGTCTTATTCGTTTTTTAATACTATAGCTTAAGCTCAAATTTTCGGTTAATGTGATATCTATGCCAAATATTTTCAAGCCGAGTTCCTTGGTTACAAACATTACTGGTGTTTTATCAAACAAATCAACTGCAAGATTTCCTGAGTCAACAAACGCCTCAAAAATCTCTTTTCTGTGTTCAAATTTAACAAGTAATCTTACATTCTTTTCTGCCTTTGCACTTGTAAAAAAAGAAATAAACAGCTTTATTATTCCTATAGACAACAACACCAACAACGACAATATTAAGAGCTTGCGATTTCCTACATCAGAGCTAGAGCTATTATATTCTGCAAAAAAATCATCAAGTATACAATAACCGTAATAAACTAAGCCACCTATCATGATTTGCAGTAAAAAAAATGCGATAGCATACCTTATTTTTCTTCTAAAAGATATTTTTGAAGTGCAAATCAGTACCATTAGTATAAGAAAAAAAGCCGATAAAGGATACATCCAAACAGAATTGTTTATTAACAAGACACCCACAATGGCATAGAAAGCACCTATAAAGGAAGAAAATATAAGCTTTGATGTTTTTACGGGGATTTTCGAGAGCAGTGATGCGAAATAAAGTGCAAGTAAATCTACAGTAAAATTTATAAGAAAATATATATCAATATAAATCGTTTGCAACCCCTCACCGCCTTATTGATCGATTACGATTTTAGTTTATCACAAAGGAAATGATTTTTATGTCGATGTTTGTTAGACAAAAAAAGAAAAAGGTCTTCGTCAATAATAGGACGAAGACCTAAAAGTAAAGGTTATTCAAACATTTTTTCTATTTTATCTGCTGCTCTTTCAAGATATTCACCTTCGAATAGTTCAATGACACCTTTATCGCAGAGGGATGCAAGCTCCGGGTCGATTGGAAGCTTTGCCAAAACTTCAGTATTGTTATTCTTGGCAATATCATCAATCTTACTCTCACCGTAGGGCCTAATTACTTTGCCGCAATCAGGACAAACAATATAGCTGTAATTTTCAATAAAACCGATAACATTAACATCCATAAGTGAAGCCATGTTAACAGCTTTTGCAACTATCATAGATACGAGGTCCTGAGGACTTGTAACAATGATAATTCCGTCAAGAGGTAAGCTTTGAAAAACCGTAAGGGGAACATCACCCGTTCCGGGAGGCATATCGACAAACATGTAGTCTACCTCGTTCCAAACGACATCACTCCAGAACTGCTTTACCGTACCTGCAATGACAGGGCCACGCCAAACAACAGGTTTTGTTTCGTCATCCATTAGAAGATTGACGCTCATTACTTCAATCCCCGTTTTTGTAGTTGGGGGAAACATGCCGATATCGCTTCCTTCTACTGAACCCGGTTTCAATCCAAACGCCTTCGGTATTGAAGGTCCTGTTATATCAGCATCAAGAATTGCAACTTTCATTCCTCGTCTTCTCATTGTTACCGCGAGCATAGATGTAACAAGAGATTTTCCGACACCGCCCTTGCCGCTTACAATACCAATGACTCTTTTTACATTGCTTGCAGAATTTTGCGGTGCAAGAAGTGATTCTTTAGAACATTTCTGCGAGCAAGTTGAACAATCATGAGAACATTCTGCCATAATTTATATCTCCGTTTTTTAATTTATATTGATTTAATGTTGATTTTGTTATCAATGATATCAATGTGCATTCCAAGAACCTGATGCTCATAATTTTCTATGATAATATTTGCTATTTCGTCTTCAACATTAGTTTCTATAAAGCGACGCATATTACGCGCACCGAACTTTTCTGAGTAAGAATTTTCTGCTATATAGGAAAGAACCTCTTTTGTATATGAGAGCTTGATATCCTTTTTTAGCATAAATTCCTTGAGGCGCGAGAGCATTAGGTCTGCAATGCTTATAAAATCTTCTTTTGAAAGGTGTCTAAATGTAATGATTTCATCAATACGGTTTATAAATTCAGGACGTAAGAAGGAGGCAAGTGCCTTTTCTGTTTTATCCTTTGTTTTTTCTTCTCTGTTTTCCGCAAATCCGGGGATTGTTGAAGAATTTTCGCTGCCCGCATTCGTTGTCATTATAATGATGGCATTTTCGAAATTAACAACTCTTCCCTGCGCATCGGTTATTTTTCCGTCATCTAGAATCTGAAGTAAAATATTAAGAACATCGGGATGTGCCTTTTCGATTTCGTCAAAGAGAATTACGGCATGAGGTCTTCTGCGGATTTTTTCCGTAAGCTGACCTGCTTCGTCATATCCAACATATCCGGGAGGCGCGCCTATAATCCTTGAAACAGCATGCTTTTCCATAAATTCCGACATATCAAGGCGTATAAGAGATTCCGGTTGTTTAAAGAGTTCATTTGCAAGCACTTTAACAAGTTCGGTTTTTCCTACCCCCGTAGGTCCTGCGAAAATCATAGAGACCGGATTGCGTCTGTATGAAATACCTGCACGTTTGCGTCTGACGGCTTTTACAACTGCGTCTACTGCCTGATTTTGACCGATAATCTGGGTGGAGATACGCTCTTTCAAACCGTATAACTCTCCAATGTCACCAATATTTATATCAGCTGCAGGAATACCCGTCCAAATTTCGATTACTTTTGCGATATCTGCAGTTGTGACACAAAGGTGAATTAAGGTTTTATCAAGTTCGCTGATTTTTTGCTCTAAATTAAGCTTTTCTACCTTGATGTCAGCTATCTCTTTATACATACCTTCGGTCTTTTCCTCAGCATTTTGAAGCTTTGTTTCAAGTTCTGCGAGCTTTGTATTTAGATAAGTCAGCTTTTTTATCGCCTTTTGACGTTCATTTAATTCGGGCGAGCTTAAAGCCACTCTGGATGCCGCCTCATCTATGAGGTCAATTGCTTTGTCAGGTAAAAATCTATCTGTTATATAGCGCTCTGAAAGATTTACTGCAGCAACTGATACTTCCTCCGGAATTCTTACCGAGTGGAAGCTTTCATAGTAATTTTTGATACCGTTAATGACCTCAACGGTTTCTTCAATCGAAGGCTCATTAACCATAACCGGTTGAAAGCGACGTTCGAGTGCGCTGTCTTTTTCAATATACTTACGGTATTCCTTAAGGGTTGTAGCGCCTATTACCTGTATTTCTCCTCTGGAAAGTGCCGGCTTTAGTATATTTGCAGCACTCATACTACCCTCGGAATCTCCTGCACCTACTATAGTATGGACCTCGTCTATCATAAGAATGATATTTCCGGCTTCCTTTACCTCTTTAATTAAACCTAGTATTCTTGATTCAAATTGTCCTCTGAATTGCGTTCCTGCAACAAGTGCTGTTAAATCAAGAAGCCATATCTCTGAATTTGAGAGCTTCTCCGGTACTTTGCCCTCTATAATATGCTGTGCAAGCGCTTCTGCTATTGCCGTCTTACCAACACCCGGCTCTCCTATGAGACAAGGGTTGTTTTTTTGGCGTCGGCAAAGAATCTGTATAACTCTTTGAAGTTCTCTGTCGCGTCCTATTATTTTATCTGATTTTCCAAGACGTGCCTTTTCGGTAAGATCCGTGCAGTACGCAGTTAAAAACTTTTTCGCTTCGTTTTTTGGGGGTGTTTTACTTTGCTTGCTTTTCCCGTTTTTCTGCGGCGGAACCATAGGAAAACCGATATTTGAGAATAGCTTGTGGAAATCTATTGCAGGTGCACCGCCATCAATTTTATTGGGGTCTTCTGATGTAAGAGCGGTTTCATCACCCTCAAAAAGCGCACCCATTTCCTCTGACATGTTTTCAATATCGGTTTCTGTCATTCCCATTTGCTTAAGCATATCTTCAACCGGCTTGATACCAAGCTCACGGGCACAAACAAGGCAAAGTCCCTCGTTTACAGAAGTTTCATTTTCAATTCTCGTTATATATACCACCGCCTGACGCTTTTTACATCTGGCGCATTTTTGAAATTGCATTTGACTATTACCTTTCGTAAAATATTAGGTTTACAGGTGGAAAAATTGCTTCCTCCCCGCAAACCTAATCAATTTGTTTAATTATCAGAAGCTTAAAAGAAAATCTATTGGCGTTGTGCTTCGGAAGAATTTATAGATGAAGCCGCCTTCGAAATTTGAAGCCCAACCGGAGCTTGCAATCTTGGGGATATGGATTACATAATCGAATGCGAATGTGAATGCCCACGCAATAACAAAAGCAAATAAAAATCCGAAAACACATCCGATTGTCTTATTGATGACACCGATAACGCCCATATTACAAATCATGCCAAAGAGATTGAGCAAGAGTGAAAGCACAATTCTGAGCACAATATTAAGAATTATAAACGCAATTATAGAAGAAATTAGATTAATTGCGGGTGTTGCCAGATTGTCAACAAGCTGTTGGATGTACTCTTCGCTTGTTTTTGCCTCTAGCGCAGTAACATCAATACCGGACATTCCAGCTGCCAGCTTTAGAAGTGTGGGTAATTTTTCAGTTGCTGTGGCTGCTGTTATTTCGCTACACTTCGTAAAAAGAAACGAGGAAATTTTAGTTGTAATCGGTCCGTGAAGCAATGGAAAAATTAAGGAAGCTCCTACGCTCACGCATAAAACAGCAGAAAGATAGAAAGCGGCAAAAATTTTTACCGGCTTTGCTAAAGTAAGAACAAATCCGCGCTTTATTCCCAAAACTATTCCTGCTACAAGGATAAGACAAAGAATTATATCAATTACAATAGACATATTAAACTCCAATCTATATCGCAGTTGACACAAAATAATAAATACTTTGTTTTTATATTATACAACAAAAAATATTTTATGTCAATCTATTTATTTAGAGACTACATTATCTTCACCGAATGTATTTTTTAGTGATGAAATCACGTCATCATTTGGGTTTATGCGAAGATTTTTAAGCATAGAATACTTTTTTGTCTCTGAGTCAAAGAGTATTATCTCAGTGTTTCCGGGATTTAACATAGCAAGTCGGTTAATTTTCTGTATTCTTGTATCATCTAAAGACTTTACTTTAATAAAAAGACGGGTATTTGAAAACTCAGAGTTGCTTTTAAGTGTAAAGGCCCTTGATAACAAAAGTCGAGATTCTTCACCATCCTCAAGCGAAAGTGTGCCCTCAATACAGACTGCGTTATCTTCGAACAAATCTGTTTCGAATCTTTCGTATTGCTTTGCGAAGACTATTACTTCAATTTCTCCATATCTGTCTTCGACCTTGATAAACGCCATTGTATCACCGTTTTTAACGATTTTTGTGCGTTTTGAAGAGATAATTCCACAGATTTTCACATTTGCTCTGTCTTTAAACTTTTTCTCGGTTACATCAGAAGAAGAATCCAAAACAATATCACAAATCGAATTTGCGCCGAGCGTAGCGACATGCTTTGAAAAATTATCAATCATATGGCCTGAAAAATACATACCTGAGCTTTCTCTCTCTAAAATTAAAAGCTCCTTTAATGAAAACTCCGGAAGGTCGGGATAATTATACCCGGTTGATTTGTTTGAGGAAGCGAAAGAAGAGAAAAGGTCAATTTGCCCCGAAATATTGTTTCGGTTTTTCTCATGCTCTGAATCTATGATGCTTTCATACGAGGACATAAGTACACTTCTTTTAATACCTAGTGAATCAAATGTTCCGCATTTAATTAAAGCTTCTATGGTTCTTTTGTTAATTTCAGCCCCTCTGAGTCTTGAGATAAATTCGTCAAAAGAAGTATATTTACCCTTTTTTCTTTCTTGGATAATAGCTTCAGCCACCTGCCTGCCTATATTTTTAATCGCAAGCAAACCATAACGGATATTACCGTCTGAAACGGTAAAATCTGTGCCGCTTGAATTGATATCGGGTGGAAGAACGCTTACACCGAATTTTTGTGCATCGGCTATATATTCTTTGAGCTTTTGTATGTTATCAAGTACACTAGTGAGAAGTGCCGCGAAATATTCGCCGGGATAATGCGCTTTCAAATAAGCAGTCCTAAAGGAAATTACAGCGTATGCTGTAGCGTGGCTTTTATTAAACGCATATTTAGCGAAGCCGAGCATTTCATTAAATACCTCTTCTGCCTTTTCCCTATTTATTCCTCTTTCAAGACATCCCTTAACGAAGCTTTCGTTTTCCGCAAGCATAACATCAGATTTTTTCTTTGACATTGCTCGTCTTACAAGGTCTGCACGTGCAAAAGAGTATCCTGCAAGTAATCTGAAAATTTGCATTACCTGTTCTTGATAAACGATACAGCCATACGTTACGTCAAGAACGGATTTTAATGCGGGAATCTTATAAACAATTTCTTCCTTTCCCTGCTTTCTTTTGATAAACTTATCAATGGAATCCATGGGACCGGGTCTGTAAAGTGCGATACATGCAATTATATCCTCAAGACTTGTAGGATTAAGACGTGAGAGCACCTGTTTCATTCCGTCGGATTCAAGCTGGAATACACCGTCCGTATGTCCTTGACAGAGAAGTTCGAAGGTTTTCTCATCGTCGAGCGGAGCTTTTGAGAGGTCAAACTCCGGCATTCTCTGTCTTATGAGCTTTTCCGCATCATTTATAACCGTCAAATAACGAAGTCCAAGAAAGTCAAACTTGACAAGTCCAAGCTTGGCATCGGTATTCATGTCAAACTGAGTGACAACACCGGTTCCACTGTAGGAAAGCGGCACATATTCATATGTCGGCTTTTCCGTTATAACAACACCAGCTGCGTGTGTTGATGCATGACGAGGCATTCCTTCCAAGCGTCTACTGATATCGAGAAGCTTTTTTACCTCCGAGTCCGTATCATATAATTTTTTAAGCTCACTTGTTTCAAGAGCTGTTTCAATGGTTATATCCATTTCCCTTGGAATAAGCTTTGCGACAGTGTCTACGCGATTATATGGCATGCCAAGAGCGCGCCCTACGTCACGTACGGCAGCTCTTGCGGCCAAAGTTCCAAAGGTAACAATTTGAGCTACCTTGTCTTCACCATACTTTTCCTTTACGTAATCAATAACCTCTTCGCGTCTTGTATAACAAAAATCTATATCAAAATCAGGCATTGAAATTCTTTCAGGGTTCAGAAAACGCTCAAAAAGAAGGTCAAATGCTATTGGATCTACATCAGTGATACCGATACAAAACGCAACCAAGCTTCCTGCACCCGAGCCACGTCCCGGACCTACAGGAATTCCCTTTCTTTTAGCGTAGGAAACGAAATCACTGACTATTAAATAATAAGCATTGAAGCCCATTCTGTCTATTACAGAAAGCTCGTATTCAATCCTATCAATGTATTCTTGCTTATCGTGTAATAAAAATTTTAATGCGCCATCTGAAATTCTTTTTTCAAAGCCGGAGTATGCATCATTTCTCAGCTTGTCCTTATGTGTTTGTCCGTCCTGTGATTTGAAATCCGGCAAGTGAAGTTTGTCAAATTCAAAATCAAAGTTACATTTCTCGGCAATCTTAACGCTGTTTTCAATCGCGCTTGTGATTGTCGGAAACAGTTCTTTCATTTGGTCAGCTGATTTGAAATAAAACTCATCTGTTTCAAACCCAAACGGTTTTCCGTCTGTGATTACGTTATTTGTTTGTATACACATGAGTATTGCTTGCATATCGGAGTCTTGACGGTTCAAGTAGTGAACGTCATTGGTTGCTACCATAGGTATACCAAGCTTTTCACTGATAATCTTGATGCCGTATAGTACCTTTCTTTCATCATCAAGACCGTGATTTTGTATTTCCAGATAAAAATCATCAGCAAAGAGCTCTTTCATCTCGAGAGCATATTTTTCCGCTTCGTTCATATTTCCTGCTAATATAAGACGGGGTATCTTACCTGAAACACAACCTGACAGAGCAACAAGTCCTTCGTGATGACTACGTAACAAATCCATGTCAATTCTCGGCCTGGTGTAAAAGCCGTCTATAAAGCTTTTGGAAACCATAAAGCACAAATTTTTATATCCAACTTCATTTTTACAAAGTAGCACCAAATGATTTCCGGAAGAATCCATTTTTCCTTCTTTTAGGGTACGAGAGCGGGACGCAACATAAACCTCGCAACCGATGATGGGTTTTATTCCCTTTGACTTAAGTGCGGTATAAAACTCGACGGCACCGTACATAACACCGTGATCAGTTATTGCAACAGCATCTTGACCAAGTGAAAGGGCTTTGTCCGCAATTTCAGAGATTTTTGCGGCACCGTCAAGCAAACTGTATTCCGTATGTAAGTGAAGATGTACAAAATCTCCCATAATTTACCCTTCCTTTATTTTTCTCTGCCGAGCATTTCCTCGGCAATTTCAACTAGCTTATTTAATCTGTGCGAAAGTCCCGACTTTGATATCGGGGGCGAAAATTCAGCAGCAAGACGAGCTAAGGAATAATCCTTAAACTCTAAACGCAGACGCGCTGTAAGCTCAAGCTCCTCTGAAAGAGAGGATAGCAAGTTAGCACGTTCAAGTGCTTCTATCGCATTTCTTTGAATAAGAGATGCTGAAACTGTTTTTTCAATATTATTAGTTTCACAGTTCCTTATTCTGTTTGCAGTATTTTTGAATTCATTTTTAATTTTTTGGTTTATCAGCTCGAATGCCGAGTTGTTCATAGCTAAAGCTGCAAACAAATCCTCGAGCAGTCCACTGTTAGAGGTGTAGATATAATTTTCATTACGTCTTTTTACAAGTGTCATAGGTATGCCTAAATTTTCAAGAAAAGATTGCAACCGTTGTATGTTGTTTTTAGGCGAAAACTCAATTCTGTACTTTTTATCCGGATCCGAAAGACGTGCTGATACCAAAAACACACCTCTTAAAAAAGCCGTTCTGCAAAATGCACATTTCGACACAAACAAGTTCGAATCCTCGAGCGTGAGGGATAAAATAAATTTCTCTGCCGAAGGAGAGTGAAAAGCAAAAACGTGTCCTCTGCCTCCTTTATTAGAAGAAACCGGGGTAATATCTTTACCGTAGAACTCCTTTACCAAGGATGACAAAAAAAGCGCTATTTCCGTATTTTCTACCCGTACGGTAACATTGCCGTTATCTATTATCCCCTTCGCATATAAAATTCCGGAAAGCAAAGCGCGACGGCAACATGAGGACTTATAGCTATATTCAATTATTTCTTTTTTTCGTTCTTCTAAAAAGGTCATTTTAATTTTCCTTTTTTTATAGAAATTCTATTTCCTCCTGGAGCAAAATTCCATAGGAATTAAATACTTTTTCTTTAATTAACTTAATTAGCGCCCGAACGTCACTTGCTGTGGCTTTACCTGAATTTATAATAAAACCTGCGTGTTTTTCTGAAACCGAAGCACCTCCAACATTTATGCCCTTTAATCCAAGACTGTCAATTAGCTGGGAAGCTGCTATGTTATCGTTTTTTTTGAAAACGCTTCCCAAACTTTTTGAACCTATCGGTTGCGTCAATTTGCGCAAAGAAATGATTTTATTAAACTCTTCTATTATTTCGCAATTATTCTTTTTTGAAAATTTAAGCTCCGAGTGAAGTAATAGAAGATTAGATTTTTGCAAATTACTGTGTCTATATGAAAATCCAAGCTTCTCCTTTGAAAGTGTATATTCTGAATTGCTAATCGGTGAAAATACAGTGACATTTTCAATAAAGCTAGATATTTCTAACCCATATGCACCTGCGTTCATAAAAATCATTCCTCCGACAGTCCCGGGAATTCCAATGAGCCCCTCCGCTCCGCCGAGGTTTGATTTTGCAGCTTCTAGAAGAAGCTTTGAAAACGATACGCCACATTCTGCCTCTATTTTATTGCCAAAAATCTCAAACTTGTTCAATTTTGATGTAATTATTAAGACAATATTCAAATGTTCGTCGCGTGGAAGAATGTTGCTTAGCGAACCTACAATCTTATATGGGATTTTATTAATATAGAGAAAACGCGAAAGGTGTGTTAACTGATGCTCAGTATTTGGCCAAACGGCAAAAGAAACAGTGCCGCCTATTCCTATTTTCGATATAGTTGATATTGGGAATTTTTCTATAAATTCTACTTCCGTCTTTTTGAAGTAATCCGATAGGAAATCCTTCATAAATATACCCTGTAAAATAATTAAAAGCTTTTGTGTTCCTTTATCATATCAATCGCAGCGTTTCTTTGCGCATCTGTTACGTTGATGCCACCAAGTATTCTTGAGAGCTCATTAACTCTGCCGTCATAATCGAGAGCTTTAATATAGGTTTCTGTTTTGCCATTTACATCGGTTTTTCCGATGAGATAATGTAAGTCGGCAACAGAAGCAATCTGTGCACTGTGAGTTACGGAGAAAATTTGAACATTCTTTGAAAGCATGAGCATTTTTAAACCGATTTTTCTCGCGGTTTTTCCCGAAACACCAGTATCGATTTCATCAAAAATAACAGTTGAGATACCGTCTTTATCGGTTATAATACTCTTTAATGCAAGCATTACCCTTGCAAGCTCTCCCCCGGAAGCAATTTTGGCAAGCGGCTGTGGCTCAGCGCCCTTATTAGCACTTATATAGAACTCAAGCTTATCAAAGCCAAAAGGATTAAGCTCCACTTTGCCGCTTGATAATTCCTTGTTTATTTTAGCGAAGAAAACAACGTTTGGCATATCAAGAAATTCAAGAATTTCTTTTACCTTTACCTCTATTTCCGCTGATGCCGTTTCACGATTAGCGTGAAGCTTTTTTGCTATGGCAAAAGCGATTTCATAGGCCTGTTGCACTTCCTTTTCAGTTTTATCTATTATATCGTCGGCATTTTTTAAGGTTTGGAGCTCCTCGTACTTTTCATCGCGGTATTTTAATACTTCTTCTACCGTGTATCCGTACTTTCTTTTTAGCTTCGAAATCTTATCAAGACGTGATTCTATTTGGTTGAGGGATTCTTCGCAATCATCCTCCATATCCGCAATGACACTGTAAACCTCTTCCGATATATCCTCAATTTGATAAAGGTAATCACGTAACTGTTCCGAATATTTCGAAAACTGTGGAATTACGTTGGAAATTTGATTTAACGCAGTAGCGCTTCTGTCGAGCAAAAAGGCAACGCTTCCCTTTTCACTGCCCTTAAGAGCTTTATATGCAAAGCCGGCATTTTTGTTGATTTTTTCGCTGTTTTTAATTTTAAGTTTCTTATCTATAAGCTTATCTTCTTCATTCGGCTGGAGTTTAAGCGAATCTATGTCCTTAATTTGAAAATCGAGTATTTCGATTAGACGTTCGCGTTCATTCTTCTTTGATTTAAGTTCATTGAGTTTGAAATTAAGCTCAGAAAGACGGGAATACGCTTCTTTATATTCTTTCAGCAAAGAAGTATTATCAGAATAAAAATCAATAAATGAGAGCTGCTCCTCCGGTACGGAAAGCATTGCAGTATCGCCCTGTGTATGAATTGAGATGAGTGTTGGTGAGATAGAGCGCAAGACTGTGAGAGTGACTGTTCTGCCATTTATTTTAATATTAGATTTGCCATCAGCAAATATGCTTCGCTGAATAAGAAGATTTTTGTCTTCGTCAAGAAAAATTCCGTGCTCGATTAATACTGAAACAGTATTTTCTGAAAGGTCAGAAAAGATGCCACTGACAGTACTGTGATTTTCGCCGTTGCGAATAAGCTCTCTGTCCGCCTTAGCGCCTAGTAAAATACCGATGCTGTCTATTATTACAGATTTTCCCGAGCCTGTTTCTCCTGTAAGAACCATAAATCCGGAAGAAAATTCTATATCGATAGATTTAATTACAGCAAAATTTTCAATATGCAGAGATTGTAACATATCAATTTACTCCAAAAGAAATTTTAAGTTTTTCTTCTGCTGAAATTGCCGATTCTATATTGCGCATAACGAGTAAAATTGTGTCATCTCCTGCGACAGAACCGACGAGGTTATAGGGATGTAGATTTTCTATACATACAGCAAGAGCATTGGCCATTCCGGGAAATGTTTTTACAACAACAATATTCATTGCTGATTCTATTGAAACGATAGAATCGGTGAACGCTGAGTTGAAGGAAGGGATATTATTTTCAACATTTGCACCCGGTGATATGTATTTATACATTCCGGAGGATGAAAGGCCCTTGACAAGCTTTAGTTGTCTAATGTCACGGGAAATTGTTGTTTGCGTTACATAAATACCAATTTCGGAAAGCTTACTGATTAACGCCTCTTGTGTGTCAATATCGTACTTTTCTATTATTTCAAGTATTTTACGTTGTCTTGTATTTTTCATTTTACATCCTCCATAATTCGCATTTTTTTGAAGAGGGTTGAAAACATATTATTTTTCTCAAATACCAACATCTTCATTTTTGTATCCGAGGTTTCAACAGTACACTCAAAAGAAGACGGAAGCTCGCAAAAATATCTGCCGTCAACACTTATATTGAGCGGTGTTGTACCTGTATTACAAAGCTTAATTACCTTTGTTGAGTCAAAAATAATTGAGCGATTGAAAAAGGAGTGAGGACAAATCGGTGTTGCAACGACAGCATTTATATTATGTGAAACGATAGGACCGCCTGCAGAAAGTGAATATGCGGTAGAACCGGCAGGAGTAGAAAAAATCATACCGTCTGCTCTATACCTGACACAACCTGCACCTGCGGTTTCTATGGAAAACTCCGCGATTCCAAGAAAGCTATCATGTGTAACTATAATATCATTTACAGCAAGTCGAGTTGAGGCATGTGTGTCATTACCTGATTTTGTAGACACAGCGAGAAGCATTTTTTCTTCAATTTCATACTCTTCATTAAAAATTTTTGCAAGGATTTCCAAGTTATCGGGTTCTATTTCGCTAAGATAACCGACTTTACCGAGATTAACGCCTACAATTGGTAAATTATGCTTAATTGCAACAGTTGAGGCATCAAGTATAGAGCCGTCGCCGCCAACTACAATTATTAGATCTGCTGAAGTAGGAAAATCGGTATAATAAGACACCGAATCCTTGATAAAAGATTTATATTTTTCTTCAACAAATATATTTGCTCCGAAAGAGCTAATGCGAATGATTACCTCTCGTGTAACCGCAAGCTTCTCATCTTTATTTGGATTTGGAATAATAACAATATTTTTCATAATAAATTCCTTTTTACAAAGTAAGCAAGATACTCTATGTTGCCGTCGCCGCCCTTGATTGGGGACTCTACAATTCCGAGCGTTATAAATCCGACGCTTTCTGCAAAGGATCTTACCTTTTCCACCGCTTGCTTTCTTGTTTTTTCTTCTTTTACAATTCCGCCCTTTGAAAGATTTTGTTTTCCAACCTCAAACTGCGGTTTTATAAGACAAATAAAAGAAGCGTTTTCAGATAGAATGTCAAAGAGTGCCGGAATAATGAGGGTTGCTGAAATAAAGGAAACATCCATAACTGCAAGATTTGGAACATATGAAAAATCTTCTCGCTTCATATATCGTGCATTATAGCTTTCCAAGACAGTAACTCTTTTATCACTTCTAAGGCGCTCTAAAATCTGTCCTTTACCGGAGTCAATAGAGGTAACATGCTTTGCACCGCGTGATAAAAGACAATCGGTAAATCCGCCCGTGGAAGCTCCAATGTCTAAAGCATAGGAACCTGTTACATCAATATTGAAAGCATCGAGAGCCCCTTGCAGTTTCAGACCGCCGCGACTTGCGTATTCGGTAGTTTCTTTTATGATTTCGATTTCCCAATTATCAGTTTCAATTTCAAATGACGGCTTAATTATTGCCTTTTTATTTATAAATACTCTGCCCTCTTGAATCAGACGTTTTGAATCTGTACGGCTTTTTGTGTATCCGTTTTCATAAAGATATACGTCAATTCTCATTGTCGGGTAAGAACGGCATGTCAGTAATTGAACCGCTTTCGTCTTTTACTAGGATTTTGATTTTATTTTCTGCCATCTCGAGTTTTGTATTGCAAAATGCAGCTAATTCAAGAGCTTGTTCGTATAATTTTACGGATTCCTCCAAAGAAACATTACCGGACTCAAGGTCGGATACTAAATCCTCAAGCTTATTCATTGCATCTTCGAATTTCATATTCTTATTCATTATTTACCTCTTCCCTGTCAACATTAATTGCTTGAACTTTGGCAAAAACAATCCCTTGCGAAAGCTTAAGCGTTATATCATCGCCAATTGAAAGCCGGCGGGCGTCTGTAAGAGTTTTTCCATCCTTTTGCACTATTGCATAACCTCTGGAAATTACCGATAACGGATTTAATGCCTTAAGCTTTTCTATCAGAATTAAGTAGGCAGCTCTTTTTTTGCAGATGCTTTCCGAAAAGGAGTTTTCTACTTTTTGCTGAAGCTCGCGCAAAGCTTTTCGCGACTTATCAAAAATTTGCTCAGGATTTCTGATAACATTTTTATCAAGAACATTTTTAACGCGAATCCTTCCCTGCTTGATACTATATGAAAATGCGGCAGCAATGCGTTCTGTCGCATTGTCAATGCGTATAAACAGCTCCTTGGCATCCGGTACGGAAATTTCGGCTGCGGCGGATGGAGTGGGTGCTCTTAAATCTGCGACGAAATCACATATTGTAAAATCTGTTTCGTGACCTACTGCTGAAATTATTGGTGTATGTGCGGAATATATTTTTCGTGCCAGTTCTTCATTGTTGAACGCCCACAAGTCTTCAATAGAGCCACCACCTCTGCCTATAATGATTACATCGGCAAGGTGTGATTTTTCAAAATAATCGATACCTGCGATAAGATTTTTCGCTGCGTTTTCACCTTGAACAAGAGATGGATACAGATAAATTTTAGATAACGGAAAGCGTCTTGATATGACGTTTATTATATCTCTAACCGCTGCTCCTGTAGGAGAAGTAATTACGCCAATTACTTCGGGATATTTAGGTATCTGCTTCTTATGAGAAAATGAAAAGAGACCTTCATTTTCCAGCTTTTTCTTTAATTGCTCATATGCTAAATACAAGCTACCTATACCGTGGGGCTCCATTGTAAGTGCGTAAATATTATAAACGCCGTCCTTTTGATAAACAGATACTGAACCGCGCACGGTGACCTTCATACCGTTTTCAGGCAAAAATTTAAGCCTCATGGCAGATGACTTAAACATTACGGCTTTTATTTGGGAATCATCATCTTTAAGGGTAAAATACAAGTGTCCGCTTCTGTGGTATACAAAATTTGAGATTTCTCCCTGAACGCTTACGGCAGAGAGATTTCTGTCATTTTCCACGATGCTCTTAATATAACTGTTTAGTTGAGAAACAGACATAACGTCCGCTATATTGCGCTCTCTTAAAGACGAAATATCCATTTCTTCCTCCCAAAAAAATTACTTCTTAAATTTACGCGCACACAATAGTGCAATTCCGAGTGCATTATCCGAAGAATATTCGGGTAATGCAAAGTATGCGTTGATTTTTTGTTTGATTTTCGACTTAATAATTTCGTTTGACATAACTCCTCCTGCAAACAAGAAGTCCTCAGTGTTATATTTCTTCTTGTAATTTTCTGCAAGAGTAATAAGAGCATCCGCTATATAATTTAAAACAAAAGCAGAAACATATGGAATATCTACGGTTTCTGAATAGAGCTTTATTGCCATATTTTCGAGTCCGGAGAGATTTACATATGTGTCATTTACCGACATTTTCTTTTTAGGTAGAGGTTTCTTATTTGTAATAGCAAACTTTTCCATTTCCCTACCCGAAGGAAATGACATACCCATATGGACGCCAATTCTGTCGATAACCTGTCCTGCACTTAAATCCATTGTTCCGCCTACGCACTCGGTAATGAATTCCGAACCGTTAAATTTCACCTTTAGTACCTCAGTTGTACCTCCGGAAACATGGAAGGCACAAAATTCTCTGCCGTCAAGCAGTGCTTGATTTCCGGAAGAAAAAATTGCTGCCATTATATGACCGCATTGATGGGAAAACGTATAAATCGGAGCTGCAGTAGCTGCGGATATAGATTCCGCTGCAGCAACTCCTGATAAGAAACAAGGCATATAAGATGTATCGAGATTTCTTGGTCTTGCGCTCACACCTATTGCAATAGGAACTCTGCCGTTAAGAACGGCTTTTGCTTCTTGCATAGCAGACGGCAAATTTTTTATATGTGCAAATACCGCATCCGACTGTCTTAGTCCGCGTTCCCCTTGTTTAACAGGTAAAGGGCGTTTGATGTTCGCTATTGAATTTCCGGAAAGGTCTGCAATAGCAACCGAAGTTGTATAATTGCTCGTATCTATTCCGAGCACCAAATCCGATGCCTTCATTTTACTTCAAGATATTCTTTCGCAGAATTTACCACGCCGTTAACGAACATATACGCTTTATCGTCATCATACTTCTTTGAAAGTTCGATCGCCTCATTGATTGAAACCTTGCTCGGAATATCTTCGCAAAAAGATAGTTCATATACTGCAAGGCGTAAAATTGCCTTTGAAACAATTGAAATTCTTTCTTTCTTCCAACCTACAAGGCATTTGCTTATAGTTTCATCTATAAATTTCATGTTTTCATTAACACCGAAAAAGACTCGTTTTACGTAGTCGTCAACTTCCAAACCGCGAATTTCAGTTGCTTTTTCGAATATTTCCTCTGCACTTTCATACTTCTCACAGGAAAGTTCAAATAAGAGTAAAAAAGTGTTTTCTCTTGCTTTTGTTCTGTTCATACAGTCATCCTCACTAAGATACCTATTCACAATATATTATAAACATTTATAAAATAAATGTCAACAACAAAAATGTATATAATGAATTTTTATTCATTTCTTTTTCACTGCAAAATATCATTGACAATTAAAATAAAATATGTTAAAATACTTTATGATTTGCGGGCGTGGCGGAACTGGCAGACGCGCCAGACTTAGGATCTGGTGGATATCCGTGCAGGTTCAAGTCCTGTCGCCCGCACCAAATCAGTATAATCCGAACCATATACTTGTTACAAGTGAGTGGTTCGGATTTACTTTTTATCTCAATGAATTTGTATAAATAAAATATGGGAGTACAGGTTGTAAGATTTGTACTCCCATATTGTATTATTTTATCAAAATTGTTGACAAACGCACTACAAATGTGGTATAATAAGTAATATAATAAAACTACAAAATATGAGGTGTATAAACGATGCCTGATAAAAAACTTGTTATATCATCGAAGAAATTCCGCGGTGATTCTTCTGTGGTGTCAGTAAGACTGCCCAACGATATGATTGAAAAACTCGATGCTATTGCCGAGCAAACAGGACGCACTCGCAATGAGATCATACAAAAGTGCCTCACATTTTCTATTGAAAATATTGAGATTGCTGACAACAAATAAGGGAGAACATCATGGCAATTTTTAAGTGTAAAA
>JAZSJG010000117.1:0-4610 GCA_045534215.1 Eubacteriales bacterium | reverse complement strand
CAGTCAAAAGCATACAGATAACGACAAGCTGAAAAGCCTTTCTGTAGAAGAACATATAAACTTTTATATAAATAGCGGTGCATCGAAAATGGAAGCAATAAAAAAGGTTGCTAAAGACAGGGGCGTACACAAATCCGAAATTTACAAGCACACAATATAACTTATAAAAAATCTAAGCGCGGCAGAAATCCTGTCGCGCTTTTCAGTAGTAATTTATTATTTTTCACAGATTTTTTCATCAAAATCGATACCCGTGTAACGTTTTGCCTGCGTTGAGAACAAAATGTAATACTCCCCTCTTTTGTTCATAAGTTCCTCATGTGTTCCCTTTTCTATTACTCGTCCTTCGCCAAGAACCACGATTTCCTTAGCTGTAACAGCGCTCGAAAGACGGTGGGAAACAAAAATGCTGATTTTTCCTTTCGCAAGCTCTGTGAACTGGTCGAAAACAATTTGCTCCGCTATAGCATCGAGGGCAGCAGTAGGTTCGTCAAGAATTAGTATGTCTGAATTTTTATAAAAAGCTCTTGCTATCGAAAGCTTCTGCCACTGTCCTCCGGAAAGCTCTGCACCGTTTTCCTCAAAAACCCTTGTCAGCGGTGTGTCATATTCCATCGAAAGACGTTCTATAAAATCATCTGCATTTGCATGAATTGCAGCTGTCCTGACACGTTGGCTTGTGTGCTCGGAGTCAATGTCACCGAACTCTATATTTTCGCTTGCTGTGACTGCGTATCTGCCAAAATCCTGGAAGATAATGCCAAACATATTATGCAGCGCCTCAACATCATATTCTCTTATGTCGTAGCCATCAAGATAAATAGTGCCCTCTGTCGGGTCATAAAGACGGGTAATCAACTTGATAAGTGTACTTTTTCCCGAGCCGTTTAATCCAACAAGCACAATGTTCTCACCTGACTCGATTTTCATACTGACATTGTCTATTGCTTTAGCCGACGATCCGGGGTATGAGAATGATACGTTTCTGAGTTCAATCACATGCTTGCAGTCTTTTTCGGGTAATCTTGCGGGCGAAATTATGGGGACAATACGTCTTTTTTCTCCCATAAACTCAATCATATTATCTATGAAAAGAGTTCCTTCATATATGGTTGCGGTAGCAGTAACAAAGGTTGTTACATAGGTTGTAACAGATGAGAGCGCGCCTGTATAGAGAGAATAATCACCAATCATTCCGTTGTTGAAAACAACATCGTAGGCAACGTATGCAAAAAGTGCGCAATTTGCGAGGGTTGCGACAAGTCCTACAATTACCTGCCAGAAGGTTTGCTTTACGACTAACTTTTTAATTCCGGAATAGTGACGCTTAAAAGCACTGTTATATTTATTGATAAGTGTGTCCGAAAGTCCAAGTATTTTTATTTCTTTTGCGCGGTCCTTGTTGGTTATAAGGGATGAAAAATAGTTCATCTCCCTTCGTTCTTTTGAATGACGGCGCATATAATAGAAATTTTTATTCTTGTATACGTAATTAACAACAGCTCCCGGAATAGCTGTTATTATTATAACAATCGGTGCCCAGATGCTCAACGTTGAAAGCACTATAAAAAATGAAACTACAGAAATTACCGAACTTATAACGTTGAACGTTGCATTCAGTATTCCGAGAGGGCGGCTTCCCGCTTCTCTGTTAGCATTTTCAAGCTTTTCATAAAAGGAAGGGTTGTCGAAGGAAGCTGCGTCCACTGTTTTTGCCTTATTTGCTATTTTAAGCTTTATGTGATTGACGACAAGCTCACCTGCTATCGTGTTAACTCCTGTACTTATACGGTTTAATATACGGCGAATGAATAGATATAAAAACTGAACAAGGAGCAAAAATAAGATAGGGCGAAAAACCCGAAAAACCTCGCCAAAATCAGTAGATGAAAATTTTTCCTCTATAAGTCCTGCTATGGCATTCAACAAATCTTTTGATATGTAAGCACCTACAACGGGAAGCAATCCGTCAAGAAGGCAAAAAACCGCCATGAATATAAGGATTGCGGGAGCCGTTGCCCAAACTAATGAAATTATATAAAAAAGACGCTTTAAAAAACCGATAATCTGATTAAGCTTCATTGAAAGAAACTCTTTGAGATTTTTTGGTCTTGGCGGTTTTTCATAATGTTTTTGGCTTCGATACGGAGGCATATTCATAGGATATGGATGCATAATTAATTCTCCTCTCTAAAATCTTGACGCCACGAAATTTTACTACCTTTGATTATAACACAAAGCCAAGGCGAAGTCAATCAGAATGAAAAATGACTTGCGTCAAAATCAATTACATTGGGAAAAAATACTTATTTTGCAAAAAATATTGCATTTTTTTTATTTATATTATATAATTGAAAGGTAAACATTTTTAATTTCGGAGGTATGTATGGCAATACCAAAGACCTGTGAATTATTTGACCTTACACATACTATCGCAAAAAACATTTTTGATGGATGCGAATATCCTTACGAGGCCTTACCTAAAATCAAAAATTATACAAGAGAGCTCTTTTCTACATTGAGTGACGATTACGTCGAGATAGCTCCCGAGGTTTATGCACACAAAAGTGCTTCAATCGCAAAAACAGCTACTATCGTCGGTCCTACGATTATAGGTAAAGACACCGAAATCCGTCCGGGCGCGTTTATACGCGGAGCTGTCATAATAGGTGACAGTGCTGTAATTGGTAACAGCACTGAAATAAAGAATGCTATTATTTTTGATGGTGCACAGCTTCCTCATTACAATTATGTCGGTGACAGTATCATAGGATATAAAGGTCACATGGGTGCCGGCTCTATTGCTTCAAACTTCCGACTCGACCATAACAACATCACAATACGCGACGGAAAAGAGAAGATAAACACTAACATGCGAAAGATGGGTGTTCTTCTCGGTGATATGGCAGAGGTCGGTTGCAATTCAGTTATTTGTCCGGGAAGCATAATTGGCAGAAAATGCATGGTTTATCCCCTTTCTTCATTTAACGGAATTCTTCCGGAGAGCAAAACCTATTCAGGCAGAATATAATCCTTACTGAGTTTATTTTATCTTAAGGAGAAAAGATTATGGGCAGACTTTTTGGCACAGATGGTGTAAGAGGAATTGCAAATGAATTTTTAAGCTGCGAAATGTCTATGCAGATAGGAAGAGCACTTACGTATCTCCTCTCTTCGAAAAGAAAATACCGTCCGAAAATCATAATAGGAATGGACACTCGCATTTCATCAGAGATGCTCGCATCCAGCATAGCAGCAGGTGTATGCTCTGTTGGAGGAGACGTAATTATGCTGGGAGTTGTTCCGACTCCTGCGGTTGCATATCTTGTTAAAAAATACAAAGCAAAAGCCGGAATTATGATTTCAGCTTCGCACAACCCTTACAATTACAACGGCATTAAGATTTTTGGAGCTGAAGGATTTAAGCTTTCGGATGAGCTTGAAGAACAAATTGAAGCTATAGTTCTTGATAAAACCGAAACAGTTCGTCTTGCAGACGGAAAAAATATTGGAAAAATAGTTTACCACAACCATGCATCCGATGATTACATAAACCATCTTGTCGGCACCGGTAAATATGATTTTTCGGGAATGAAAATTGCTATTGACTGCGCATGCGGCTCGGCTAGTGCTACCGCAGAAAAGCTTTTCTCGCGTCTTGGCGCATATTGTCATATTTTAAGCGCAAATCCTAACGGAATAAACATTAACGAAAACTGCGGTTCAACGCACCTTGAAAATCTGAAAAAATTCGTTGTTGATAACAAAATGGATGTCGGAATTGCTTTTGACGGGGATGCGGACAGATGCCTTGCAATAGATGAAAACGGTAATGAAATCGACGGCGACTATATTATGGCAATAATTGCAAGGGATATGCAGAAGCACGGCGCACTGAAAAAGAATACTGTCGTCGGAACCATCATGTCAAACTACGGCTTCCAAAAATTCTGCGAAGAGAATGATATTACCTTTATCGCAGCAAAGGTCGGTGACAGATATGTGCTTGAAATGCTCAATCTTGAAGGATTTGCTCTTGGCGGTGAGCAATCCGGACATATAATTTTGCGTGACCATGCAACTACAGGCGACGGTCAGCTTACAGCTATTACTCTTCTTTCCCTTATGAAGAAAAATGCAAGTTCTCTTTCAGAACTTGCATCATGTATGAAAAAATATCCGCAGCACATAGTAAATATTTCCGCATCGAGCAGTGCAAAGCTCGCGTTGTTTACTGATGAAGATATTAGGGAAATAATCGCGGAAACCGAAAAGAAGCTTTCGGGAAGAGGACGTCTTGTTATTCGTCCGTCAGGCACTGAACCGGTTGTAAGAATTATGATTGAGGACGTCGTTTACGAGGACACTGTGGCGCTTGCTGAGGACGTTGCAAAAAGAATTTCTGACAAACTAAAATCTTACTGATATTAATTTAGCTAAAAGGCACTTGCGATGTTTATCACAAGCGCCCTCTTTTTTTGTAACCCATTTACAAAGCAAGCATAATATATGTATAGATGCAATAAGACAAGACTTATGGAGGAATTTATGAAGGTAAACAAAGAACAAATGCAAACACTTGCGAAAAAATCCGATAAAGAGCTTTGGAA
>JAZSJG010000118.1:0-7744 GCA_045534215.1 Eubacteriales bacterium | reverse complement strand
GTTTACAGACGTGACAACGATATACCTTATTCTTGGGGTACTGCCGTTAACGTTCAGATGATGGCATTCGGTAACCTTAACAACGAATCCGGTACAGGTGTTGCATTCACACGTGACCCTGCTACAGGTGAAAAGAAGCTTATGGGTGAGTTCCTTATGAACGCTCAGGGCGAGGACGTTGTTGCAGGTGTTCGTACACCTCTTAAGATAGACGCAATGAAGGAAATCATGCCTGAAGTTTACGAGCAGTTCGTAAATGTTTGCGCCCTTCTTGAGAATCACTACAGAGATATGCAGGATATGGAGTTCACTATCGAAAATAAGAAGCTCTATATGCTCCAGACACGTAACGGTAAGAGAACTGCACAGGCAGCTCTTAAGATTGCTTGCGACCTCGTTGACGAGGGTATGATTACAGAAAAGCAGGCAGTTCTTATGATTGACCCAAGAAACCTTGATACTCTTCTCCACCCACAGTTTGACCCCAAGGCAATCAAGACTGCTCAGGCAGTTGCAAAAGCACTTGGTGCATCTCCCGGCGCTGCTTGCGGTAAGATAGTATTCACCGCAGGGGATGCTAAGGAATGGAAGGAAAGAGGCGAGAAGGTTGTTCTCGTTCGTCTTGAGACATCTCCCGAGGACATCGAGGGAATGAAGGCAGCTCAGGGTATTCTTACAGCTCGCGGCGGTATGACATCACACGCAGCCGTTGTTGCAAGAGGTATGTGCACTTGCTGGTGCTCCGGTTGCTCTGCAATTACCAACTTTGATGAAGACAACAAGACATTCGTGCTTGCAGGTAAGACCTACCGTGAGGGTGACGTTATTTCCATTGACGGTTCTACAGGTAATATTTATGACGGTGCAATTCCTACAGTTGAAGCAACTGTTGCAGGTGACTTCGGCCGTATCATGAACTGGGCTGACAAGTACAGAGTTCTTAAGGTACGCACTAACGCTGATACTCCCAAGGATGCGGCTAAGGCACGTGAGCTTGGCGCTGAGGGTATCGGTCTTTGCCGTACAGAGCACATGTTCTTTGAGGGCGACAGAATTGCTCAGTTCCGCGAAATGATTTGCGCTGACACTGTTGAGCAAAGAGAAGCTGCTCTTGACAAGATTCTTCCGATGCAGCAGAGCGACTTTGAAAAGCTTTACACTGCTCTTGAAGGAAATCCTGTTACAATCAGATTCCTTGACCCCCCGCTTCATGAATTCGTTCCTACAGAGGAAGAAGACATTGCGGCGCTTGCAAAAGCACAGGGCAAAACCGTTGCTCAGATTAAGAGCATCATAGCTGCACTTCACGAAGCTAACCCTATGATGGGTCACAGAGGATGCCGTCTTACTGTAACATATCCCGAAATTGCAAAAATGCAGACAAAAGCGGTTATTCGTGCTGCTATAAATGTTCAGAAGGCACATCCCGAATGGACACTTGTTCCCGAAATCATGATTCCTCTTGTTGGTGAAGTTAAGGAGCTCAAGTTCGTTAAGAACATCGTTGTTGCTACAGCAAACGAGGAAATCGCTAACTCCGGTATCGACCTTAAGTACGAGGTTGGTACTATGATAGAGATTCCCAGAGCTTGTATCACAGCTGACGATATTGCAAAGGAAGCAGAGTTCTTCTGCTTTGGAACAAACGACCTTACTCAGATGACTTACGGTTTCAGCCGTGATGACGCAGGTAAGTTCCTTGATTCATACTACGATACAAAGATATTTGAGAACGATCCTTTCGCAAAGCTTGACCAGAACGGTGTTGGTAAACTTATGAAAATGGCTGTTGCTCTTGGTAAGGAAGTTCGTCCCGAAATGCACGTTGGTATTTGCGGCGAGCATGGCGGAGACCCCACATCTGTTGAATTCTGCCACAGCATCGGTCTTACTTATGTTTCATGCTCACCCTTCAGAGTTCCGATTGCAAGACTTGCAGCAGCTCAGGCAGCACTCAAGGATTAATTCTTTAATTTGCTGATTAGATAAAATTTACTTTTAGCAAACCTTAGCGGCTCTGTATTGGCATCGCAATACAGAGCCGCTTTTATTAGTTCTTTTTTCTATCCAAAACGAGTGTTTTTTGTTCTCCGCGCCCGTGCGTGTGCAAATATATTTTTTTCATTTAATTATTGAAAAAAACAATTTGCTATGATAAAATAAGGTATACTAACAAAACAGAGTAGAAAAATATGCGTATAGTGTTATGCAGACGGGGAGTTGCTGCATAAACGAAAAGCTCTGATCTCTAAAAGCTTGCGGTATATTTTTCGCATCCCACTGTTACCGGAGGAATACTTGTACCCCCATGGTGCTGAGATGCAAATCTGTGCGTATGGAGGTTTTTTTATGAACAAAGGAAAAAATATTGCTTTCCGCTCTCTTGCCGTACTTGTTGCGTCAGCATTTTTGGCTGCAATCAGCGTCATATGCGGAAAATATCTCGCGATTCCCGTAGGAGAGGTAATGAGATTCAGCTTTGAAAATTTATCTATAATTATGGCGGGAATGTTTTTCGGGCCCTTTGTAGGAGCACTGGTCGGGGCAGTTGCTGATATAATCGGCTGTATTTTGGTTGGATATACTATAAATCCTATTGTTACCGTTGGAGCTGCAGTTATCGGATTTATCGGAGGTCTTGTTTACACTGTATGCACTAAGCTTAAGATTTCCTCAAATGCAATCAAGGTGGCTCTCTCGGTTTCCTCAGCTCACTTGATTGGCTCTGTCATAATAAAGACGGTAGGACTTTCTGCATTTTATTCAATTCCCCTGCCGATTCTTATGCTTTGGCGTCTGCTTAACTATGCTATTGTTGCTTCTCTTGAAATTATAATTCTTACTTACCTGACGAAGAGTAAGTTGATAGCATCACAAATTAATTCTATTATGGGAAAGGGCAAAAAATGAATTACACACAGGCACTTGAATATATACACGGTATAAGCTGGACCTTTTGCAAGTCGGGGCTTGACCGCATAAGAGAGCTTTGCGAAAAGCTCGGAAATCCACAAGACAAGCTTAAATTTATTCACGTGGCAGGAACAAACGGCAAGGGCTCTTTCTGCTCTATGCTTCAATCGATACTAACCGAAGAGGGATATAAAACAGGGCTTTACACTTCTCCTTACATAAAGGTTTTCAATGAGAGAATGCAAATAGACGGCAATGCAATTTCAGATGAAAAGCTCGCTGAAATAACGTCAAGAGTCAAGCCAATTGCCGACTCTATGAAGGACAAGCCGACCGAATTTGAACTTATAACCGCAATTGCATTTTTGTATTTTTACGAAGCGAAATGCGACATTGTTGTACTTGAGGCAGGTATGGGAGGCCGACTTGATTCTACCAATATCATTAAAACTCCCCTGCTTTCCGTTATCACAGGTATAGCTCTTGACCATGTTGACTATCTCGGCGACACCGTTGAGAAAATTGCATATGAAAAGGCGGGAATTATAAAACCGTCCATTCCCGTTTTGTTTGGCGGTGACTGCAAGGAAGCCGAAAACGTAATCGAGCAAAGGGCAAAAGAAATCAGCTCTGAGTTTTTCTGTGTTGACTATTCCCTGCTCCATGTAAAGCATTCCGACCTTGAGGGAACGGTTTTTGACTATGGAAATAGAAACGATATTGAGATAAATCTGCTTGGTCTTTACCAACCAAAGAATGCCTCCGTCGTATTAAATGCTGTTGATATTCTCAAGGGACAAGGTCTTTCAATCAGCGAATCTGCAATTATCCGCGGACTTAAAAAAGCCGCATGGCCTGCCAGATTTGAAATAATACACCGAGAGCCGCTTATAATCTTTGACGGAGCACATAATGCACAGGGTATAACAAGCGCGGTACAAAGTATACGCCACTATTTCGGTGAGGAAAAGGTATATGCCCTTACAGGTGTCTTACGCGACAAGGACTATAAAATCATAGCATCTGAGCTCGCAAAGGTCACACAAAGAGCATTTACACTTACTCCTATGAGTCCACGAGCACTTTCTGGTGAGGAATACGCCAAGGTTCTTTCAAGCCAAGGAATCAAAGCGTTTCCAAACGACGACATTGAGAGTGCGTTTGACCTTGCTTGCGAAAGCGCAAGAATAGATAAAAAGCCCCTTGTCGTTCTCGGCTCTCTTTACACATACGTTGACATAATAAAGCTTATCGAAAAATTATAAGGGGGAATTAGTATGCCTTACATTTCAACAAAAACGACAAAAAAAATAACAAAAGAAGAAGAGGCGGCACTCACAAAAGAGTTTGGAAAAGCGATTTCCATAATTAACGGAAAAAGCGAAAGATGGCTTATGCTCGACTTCTCCGGCGAAAGAAGAATGGCATTTTCCGGGAATGCCGAAGAAGATTGTGCAATGATTGAAATAGAGATTTTCGGAAAGGGTTCAAGCAAGGAATATTCTCTTCTTACCGAAAAGGTTTGTGAAATAGTCAATAAAATACTTGGTGTAAAAAAAGACAGAATCTACGTAAAATACGAAGAAATTGAAACTTGGGGATTCGACGGAAATAATTTTTAATTTAAGGTGTCTTATATGAACATTTCAAAACTCAATCCGTTTGTTCGCTCGGCAAGTATATACGAGGTTATAAACAGATTTGACGATTGTCGCTCATACGACTCTCGTTTATTTTATATGATATCCGGTGATATCACCGTCACAACAGAAAATGACAAATTTCATCTTGAGTCAGGAAATCTTGTATACATTCCGGCGGGTACGAAATATAAATTAAAGGGAAAATATTTACGCCTTGCCGTTATTGCTTTCGACCCGACGGACGACTGGTGCGACGAGGTTTTCCCTATTCTTCCTGCCGGTGTTGAAGAATTTAATGAAAAGCTATGTCATACGAAAGACTTTTCACCTTTTGATAAAGTTTTACATCTTAAAGATGCTGACAGCGAGAGGGAGAATTTTATAAAAATGTGTGATATCGCAACCTCGTCTGAGGGCGCATGGCGCGAGCACCTTTCAGCAATGATAAAGCTTGTACTCCTAAAGCTTTGGGAAAGTGTATCTGAAAATGCTCTGCCTATAAGAATGGTAGAGTCGCTTGACGCTTATATAAGAGAGAACTCCAGGGATGAAATTTCCAATACAGAAATAGGTGCTATTTTCGGTTACCACCCCTTCTATGTAAGCAAGCTGCTTAAAGATAAAAAAGGTATAACCTTGCGTCAATATATAATTTCGTATAGAATAAAATCAGCTAAGCGCTTACTCGAATCAACGGGACGCAGTATTGCCGAAATAGCTGAAGAAACCGGATTTACCGATGCATCTTATTTTACAAAAACATTCAAGTCGCTAACAGGACTTACTCCTAAGGAATTCAGAAACCAATACAAAGATAATTTCATTTAATATAAACTGCTGTTTATGGGGATTTAGTATTTATGATAAAGAAAAATGATGTTATTGAATTGAATATAGAATCAATAACGAATCTTGGCTTTGGTGTTGCAAGAAAAGACGGTCTTGTTATATTCATATCGGATGCAGTCACCGGAGACGTTGTTTTATCGCATATAATCAAGGTGTCGTCCTCATATGCTGTGGGGCGTGTTGAAAAATATATAAAAAAATCTTCTCTGCGAACAGAGAGCCGTTGCTGTGTAAGCGGGTGTCAAAGCTGTGCTTACAAGCACCTTCTTTATGAAGAAGAGCTCAAGCTCAAGAAGGCGGATATAGAATCAGCATTCAGCAAATCGGGGCTTGCCAATATCAAGGTAAACGAAGTAATTCCCTCTCCTCTCCTTCACGGATACCGTAACAAAGCTCAATATCCTGTATCAATGGATAAAGACGGAAATTACATAATTGGCTTTTATGCACCGAAAAGTCACCGAGTAAAAGAAGCGAAAAACTGTCCGCTCGCACCTGTTGTCTTTAGAGAAATTTTAGAAACACTCTCTTGCTTTTTCAAGGAAAATAACATCTCGGTTTATGACGAAAAAAGCGGCACGGGTCTAATCAGACACATATATTTGCGTCGTGCAGAGGTCGGAGGCGAAATCCTTTTAACCATTGTCATTAACGGCAATGAGCTCCCTCATAGTGAAGAATTGGTTGAAATTCTCAATGACAAGTTTCCGGATATTGTTGGAATACTTTTGAACATAAACAATAAAGATACAAACGTTGTTCTTGGGGATAAATTTATTCTTCTTTCCGGCAGAGATTACATATATGATACTCTTGCCGGTGTAAGACTTAAAATTACCGCTCCTGCATTTTATCAAGTAAACAGAAGAGCTGCTGAAATTTTATACGCCAAGGCAAAAGAGCTTGCGAAACCTACGAAGGAAGATATACTTCTTGACCTTTATTGCGGCACGGGGTCTATAGGTCTCTGTATGGCGAATGAAGTTAAAGAGCTTATAGGAATTGAAATTTCAGACAGTGCAGTAGAGTGTGCAACCCACAATGCAAAAGAAATGGGCATTGAAAACGCGCACTTTTTCACGGGAGATGCGGCAGTTACTGAAAAGCTTTTAGACAATGCCAAAGCTTCTCTCGGAAAAGACATACTGCCCTCAATAATTATACTTGATCCGCCAAGAGCCGGCTGTGATGAGCGTCTTATACGTTTTGTAGCTAAGCTTAATCCAAAACGCGTCGTTTATATCTCCTGCAACCCGTCAACCTTGGCGCGTGATGCGGCGATTTTCAAAGAACTCGGATATGAATCAAGCGACGTTACCGGAGTTGACTTGTTTCCCGGAACGGGACATGTCGAGTCGGTCGTGTGTCTCACACGACGACTCGACAATGAATTGCCGATGGCATGAAGTGCACTAACGTGCATGAATTGACCTTCGGTCATGAATTGCCCTGCGGGGCATAAGGAGACAAGGCAATTCAATTCATGGAGCGAAGCGAGAAATCATGAAACGGAGTTTCAATTCATGACGGCAACGCCGTCAAATCATTCTAAATTGGAGTTTGCAATGAAAGAAAACTTTTTAGTTGACTTATCGAAGCAATTTGCCGTTGATATCGTCAATCTTTGTACCGATATAAAGGAAAATCGCAAAAGCAACGTGTTGTTAAATCAAGTGTTGCGAAGCGGCACAAGTATTGGAGCAAATATCCACGAAGCGAATTATGCGGCAAGTAAAGCTGACTTTATTAATAAATTACAAATTGCGCTTAAAGAGTGCTATGAAACTGATTATTGGCTCGGTTTGTTCAAGGATACGCACATGATAACAGAGGAGGAGTACAAGGATTTGTTCGCTAAGTGTAGCAAAATCCGCAAATTGCTCATCGCCTCCATCACCACCGCAAAAGAAAACAGTTAATGACAAATGATGGTTTTGAGCGAAACTCGAAACTTCAATTTATATCTGTTTGGTATAACATATGCTCCTGCGAGCCACGCCTCATGCGAGGCGGCGCTACGCACCCTGCTTCGGCGCACCGAAGCGCTCGCGGAGCAATCTGCGCCGCCGTCCTTGCAAGCGAGCTTGCAGATACGGCTGGGCTTGAATATCGAAAGGAGTTTTTTGATGAATCTGATCTTGATAATATTTTTGATAATTTATATTGTAGGGATAATTGCTATTTCTCTAAGGCTTCACGATATTATAAAGAATCCTGACAAATACGAAGATTTGGAGCTTGAAGCAAGAGCGGCAGACAAGGTGACAAATACCAAGTATTGCAAATTTTTTAGATCCCTTTCTCATCAATACGGCTGTATTTTGTTTATTCCAAGTTTT
>JAZSJG010000092.1:0-37459 GCA_045534215.1 Eubacteriales bacterium | reverse complement strand
CCAAAATCAAAGATTTTGCCGTGAGAACATTGGCATAACTCAAGTCGTGTTACGACACGACTCACAAAGGCGTTCGCCTTTACACAAGCAGAAATGCTTGTGCTATTGTGATTATGGTATAATATATATAAATAGTTATTCCCAATGTTGGAATACTCCGTTGCAAAACAGGAATGTTTAAGACTGTGATTTGCTTGCAAACGGTCTTGTTAAACAAAGACGAATTGAATAAACTTATGGAAATCGGGCCACAAGCATTCAGCAATTATCTTTATCCCGAAAACCACGAAAAGCAGCATTTTCTTTCAGAAAGACATAGAAGTGAAAAATTTTAATCGTCATCCTTTTGTCAAGACAGACCAAGATTCCGAGTGCAAGGGTATTTGAAATTTTTATCCAATCCGAAGAATTATAATTATTCTGCGCTCCGCGCAGAATGGCATCACGAGCAGGGGCGTGCATGCTTTGTTAGTTTTATAAAATACATTTCCGCGGGACAATTTCATACAACACTCCCGGCTCGTCGGAACATGAGAACTCTAAAGGAGAACACTATGGCCAAAAAAAATTGCTTGAATATTCCTAAAAAAATGAAGTATGAGACATATTTATTTGATTTTGACGGCACTTTGGTTGATTCTATGCCTCTTTTCGCTTCTCTTATGTTAAGGATACTAGACGAAAACAATGTAAAGTATGAAACCGATATTATAAAGGTTATTACGCCCCTTGGTTATATTGGAACTGCAAAGTATTTTTCGGAGCATTTCAAAATGCGGCAAACCGAAGAACAACTTCTTCTAACAATGCACAAATATGCACATGACGGATATGCGCATAGTGTTCCGGCAAAAAGAAATGTAATTGAGACGCTGAAAGAATTAAAGCGTAGAGGAGCAGAGCTTTATGTTTTGACAGCAAGTCCTCATTCCGTCCTCGATGAATGCTTGAAGAGATTGGAAATGTTTGATCTTTTCACTGCCGTGTGGTCCTGCGAGGATTTTGGCACAACCAAGTCAGATCCGCAAATATATAAAATGGCTGCCGAAAGGATTGGCAAAGCGATTGAAGATATTTTGTTTCTTGATGATAACTACAACGCGGATAAAACCGCGGCAAGCACCAATATGAAGGTGTGCGGTGTTTATGATAAGTCCTCGGAAGAATATACCGAAGAGATTAAATGTGTCTGTGATCACTATATTTATGATTTTAGTGAGTTGCTCGATCTGTAAGATGCTATAAATGAATTCATTGGCATCCTTTTGTCAAACTCGCCTCAAAAATCCCGCACTTGCGTGCGGGATTTTTACTTTTTATCTCTTTCCTCTTCACTCTTACCCGATTTGGCATGATGTTTTGGAAATAATAGGTAAAAGTGAATAGTGAAGAAGTCGGGTGGCTTTTCGCTAAGGCGAAAAGCCGTTTCCAAAAAGCACTCGTCCTCCAGGTTATCTGTTCCCTTAAGACGAGTGCTTTTTTATTTAAATGTAGGCATGGTTTTTACAAATTCAATAAATTTTTTCGCCGCAGTGGACTCTTCCACTCCTTTGTTGTAGGAGAAACCTAGCTGCCTGTATAAAGCAGGTTGAAGCTTAAGAGTACGAACACCCTTGCGCTCATTTTTTACTACCAGGTTTGGCAGCACCGTAATTCCTATTCCCTCTCTCACCATTGATACTGCAGACAAATCGTCTACTGAATCAATGCTCACAACCTCGGGAAATTGGCTTTGGTCAAAATATCTTTGTAATACCTTGGAATTTGTTGAAATAAACGGAAACTTATATAACTCTTCTCTCAAAACTGATTTTCTTCCGACAAAAATGCTCTTAGGCACTATTGCGACATAAGGGTCCTTGACTGTAAAAATCGCTTCAACATTTTCAAGGACAGAAATATCCGTGAAAATTACATCGGCATTTTTATCTTCTTCCCAGTCCGAAACTTTATTTCTTACCGAAATAGATACTCTTATTTCCGGGTGTTTTTCTTTGAACTGTCTTAATATTTCCGGCAGAATATTGTTAGATATGCTCGAATATGCTCCTATTCGAAGCTCGTACTCTGTGTTTATTGAAAGCTGTTTTGCCGAAAGAAAAAGCTCATTCTCTGCATCTATGAGAGCTTTCATTTTACCGTACAATGCCTTTCCCTCATCGGTCAAAGCCACACCTGAGGTGTTTCTTAAAAATATTTTAACACCCAGCTCCTTTTCAAGAGAATCAGCCATATGAGAAAATGCTGACGGAGTATACGAATATTCAAGAGCTGCTTGTGCCATGCTCTTTTTTTCTATAGCAAGAAGCATTGCTTTTATCTTTTTGGTATCCATTTATGCTCTCCGTGCTTTTGATGTGAATTTTATTCATATCCTTATTATATTTTTTCGCTTTACATTTGTCAATATCTTTGATATAATTTACTAGAACAATTATTTATTACCAAAGAGAAAAAATATGAAAATTGAAAAAAACAGTGAGCGATTGCCCGGCTGGTTTTACATTTCATGCCTAGTTTTTGTAATTTTGATATGGGGCTCAATGCCCGTTATAAACAGGAAAATAATATATGAATATTTCTCGCCAACAGTATATAATGCGATGGTCGGACTCATTTCAGCTACGGCACTGTTTCTGATTTCGCACAAGGAGCTGCAAAAATTAAGCAAGAGCATTTTGAAGGTTTCTATACCTACAGGAATTATAAACGCTTCAGCTGCAATGCTTCAGAAAATCGGTCTGAAATACTCCACGCCGTCAAAGTGTGCTTTTCTTGACACGCTCTCATGTATTGTCGTTCCGATTCTTATGTTTATTCTAACAAAGAAAAAGCCCTCCGTATTCAAAGTAATAGCAGCGGCAACCTGTCTTGTCGGATGCTTCATTTTAACCAACGGAGACGTTTCGGGAGGATTCGGAGGCGGTGAAATTCTCTGCTCTCTTGCAGGCATTCTTTACGGAGTTAACATTGCACTCACTTCGCTGTGGAGTAAAGACGTATATCCTCCAATACACGTTATGGTACATATGGTAATACAGTTTATAAGTTGCTCGATTATGTCGATTATTCTTAATTTTGTAAATATAGGCGGAAATATCGCTGAGCCGCTTAAGCTTGAATTCGGTATTATACCTGTTGTGACACTACTTTTTTCGGCGCTCGTAGCCACAACTCTCGGATGGGTAATACGAATTAACGTAATTAAGAACATAGATGCGACGGTGGTCGCTGTAATGATGCCTCTTTCAGCCGTTGTAACAAGCGTGGTTTCTGTAATTGTGGGCACTGACCTTTTAACATCAAATCTTTTAATCGGCGGTATTCTTGTGGTAAGCGCGTCGATAATTTCAAATCTTGGAAAAAGCCATGCACCAAAAACAGATGTCAACCGCAATGATTTATCCGAAGCTACCTCTTACGATTAAAATGCACTTCTAAATTGAAAGGAAACAGGAGCATGAAATATATAAATCAACTTGAGCATAGGGACATTCCATATCGCACAAATGTAAAAAACGACGCTGTAAGCGAGGAGAAAAAGCAAAGGAATATTGCCCTCTCCGGATGCGGAATTTGCTGCTCCTGCATGATGATTGAGCTGTTAACCGACAAGACTTTAGAGTTAGAGGAATGTGTTAAAATCTCCGAGGAGTGCGTCGCAAACCATTCATTAGGTACCGATATGACTGTATTGGGTCCTGTACTTGCCGAAAAATTTAATCTCAATTATTCTGATACAAACGACCTTGACACAGCAATAAATAATCTTAAGAGCGGAGGACAAGTAATAGCACGTGTCAGAGTTCCGGACGGAAAAGCTATAGGTCTTTTTACAAAAGGCGAACACTATATATTGCTTGTTTCGACCGACGGCAAGGATTTTTGTATACTCGACCCCTCTTACAAGACGGATAAATTTGATATTCCAGAAAGAAAAGGACTGGTCGACACATCAACCGCTCCGTATCTTTATTGTGATGTAAACACCGTTGATTCCGAAGGGGTTGTTAGTTTGCCTAAGTATTACTTATTCTCGCGCAAGCGTGGCTAATACGTATAAAAAGAATACAAATTTGCATCTTAAATCTATAAAGGAGTCTCATATGCATATATTTTTAATACGTCACGGACAATCAATTTCCAACGCAGGTGAAAATTATATAAAGAGAATTCCCGACCATCTTGTTCCTCTTACGGAATACGGTAAAGAGCAGGCAAGAGAAAACGGGAAGTGGCTTCTTGAATATTGCAAGAAAAACGGAACCGACCTTTCTCGCGCAAGAATATGGAGAAGCCCCTATTTAAGAACGCGCCAAACCGCTGATGAGTTTAATAAATCCCTCGGCATAAGTGATATTCGAGAGGATATCACCCTTACGGAGCAGCAATATGGCTTATTTGATTCCATTCCCGATGAGGATTGGGAAAGGCTTTATCCGAACGAATATTCGGAATACAAACGTCAGATATCGAATCATGGAAAATTTTATGCTCGACTGCCGCTTGGTGAAAGTCCTTTCGATGTTGCAATAAGAGTTCATCAGTTTATGGGAACTATACACCGCGACCTTGAAAAGCACGGTGTTGATACCCTTTTTGTCTTCACTCACGGCACGACCATGCGTACCTTCCTTATGCGTTGGTTTCACTATTCTCCCGAATGGTATCAGGAGGAAAGAAACCCAGGCAACTGTCTTATAAGAGAGATTAAGGACGGTCGCGACCTCGGCTATATCAATGCACCCGCAAAATAAAATTTAATTTTTGCATTGATTTTTCATAATCCGCGTGCTATAATAGCTTTGCGGAAAACCGCATTTACATAAGAATAACGCACCTCATTCGTTTTTTATCGGATACCGAACGTAATAATTATGTACGCAAGGTGATAAGGGAACGCAGTGAAATTCTGCGGCAACAGCCATTACCGTGACCGAAATATTAATTTCGGAAGTCGGAATGCTTATCGCGGTGTGCCTTGGTAAATCTCTTGGGCAAATAGGAGAGATGATTTAATTTGGGTCACTAAGGAAGATGTGCGGCGGAAGCATTTTCAGTGAACGTACAAATTTGCGCTCTCCTGTGGAGAGCGCTTTACTTTATCCTTTTGTAAAGATAAAAAAGAAAGGATAATTTATAATTATGAAAAAAAGATTTCTCTTAACACTTCTTACTCTTATCACCGTATTTTCCACCCTGTTTTCCTGTGCACCAACAGATAAGTCTGACCCTTGGAAAGATGCAATCTATACAGAGGATAAAACCTTTGGAGAGGGCGAAATCACCGTATCTGTTACTGTCGAGGTCGGAGAGCATAAGGTAGTCTTCACAATAAACACCGACAAAACAATACTGGGTGATGCCTTAACGGAGCATTCTCTTATTGACGGTGAGGAGTCCGAGTTTGGACTTTACCTTAAGGTCGTAAACGGAATTACGGCAGATTATGACATAGACGCAAGCTATTGGGCATTTTACAAGGATGGTGAATATATGCCTGTAGGTGTTGACTCGGCTGAAATCTTGGATGGAGAAAGCTATTCCCTTGTCTACACAAAATAATTCCAAGTCAACCTCCCATAACAAGCGCAGCATCAAAATACGCGAAATGTGTATTTTTGCGATGCTCGGCACTATAATGTTTTTATCCAAGCTCCTCATGGAAGCTCTGCCGAACATCCATCTTGTCGGGACGTTAACTATGGTTTATACGATTGTTTTCCGCCAAAAAGCTCTTATACCGATTTACATATATGTTTTTCTTAACGGCTTGTTTGCGGGCTTTTCATTATGGTGGGTCCCTTACACTTATATATGGACTATACTATGGGCACTCACAATGCTCCTGCCGAAAAACATTAATAAAAAACTTGCAGGAATTATATATCCTTGTATATGCTGCATGCACGGGCTCTGCTTCGGCATACTGTACGCCCCCTTGCAAGCAATCATGTTTAGACTTGATTTTAGCGGAATGATTGCTTGGATAATTGCGGGATTTCCCTTTGATTTAACACACGGTATAGGCAATTTCGTGCTTGGGTTCCTTATTCTCCCACTTTCCGAGCTCTTAAGAAAGCTCAATCGGCAAAACGGTTAACCGATTTATTTTAACCGTCTTTACAAAATTACAAAACAGCAAAAGGCGATGTGATATCACATCGCCTTGATTTTTTGCAGCATTAAATAGCTTTTATTACACTCCGTAAAGAGCTGAATACTTCCTTGTAAGGTATTCTACATAATACTCGGGATTGAATGGCTCGCCCGTAGCAAGCAAAATCAATTCCTTAGGATATTTTGAAGCTCCGTACTTATGCAGCTTTTCGCGAAGCCACCTTGCGATTTCCGTTATTTTTCCTGTACGTATTTGTGCCTCTATATCAATATCCTTTTGCATTGCGTGGTATATTTGCGCAGCATATGCAGAGCCAAGCGAATAGGTCGGGAAATATCCGAGAGAGCCGCCCGACCAGTGCATGTCCTGAAGACAGCCGTCTTTATCCGACGGAACATCTACACCGAGGTACTCCTTATACTTTTTATTCCAAAGCATAGGGATATCCTTTGCCTCTACTTCACCGGCAATTACCGCCTTCTCGATTTCATATCTTATGAGCACGTGTAAGGAATATGTAAGCTCGTCCGCCTCTGTTCTTATAAGTGTTCTTTCCACGGTATTTACGTGACGGTAGAAATCTTCCGCTGTAATATCCGAAAGCTCCTCTTTGAATATTTCCTTCAGCTTTGGGAAGTGTGTTTGCCAAAACGCCTCACTTCTTCCAATCATATTTTCCATAAAGCGAGACTGGCTTTCGTGTATCGCAAGACTTGCTCCGCCAGAAGCTCCTGTGCCCTCGAATTTATCGTCTACTTGAAGCTCGTATAATCCGTGTCCCATTTCATGTATCGCAGAGAATACCGAGGACGCCGGGTTATCCTCATAATAGTGAACGGTAATACGCACGTCGTGATTTCCGTTCCCCGTAGTAAAGGGATGCTCGCTTTCAAGAATTGCCGTGCGGTTTTCATCAAAGCACATAACATCTCTTAAATAGCGACAAAATTTCATTTGCCCTTCTTTTGAAAATCGGTTCTTTAAAAACGAGTCGTTATATTCAAGCTTCTTGTCAGCAATTTTTTGCACGAGCGGAATTATTTTTTCTTTAAGCTTCTCAAAAAAAATGTCATAATCCGCAGCCGTGTAACCTTTTTCGTACTCGTCAAGCAAAACGTCATATCCCTTTTTATCTTCCGTGCCTACCCAGTTTACGTATTTTCTGTTGTACTTAAATATCTTATCAAGGTAGGGCTCAAAGAGAGAAAAATTGCTTGTTGTCTTTGCCTCGACGTAAACGGGATATACTTGATTTAGCATTGCACCGAATTCAAGATATTCGTCCTTAGGTATCTTTTCAAGCTTTTCAATTCCCTCAAGCTTATCCTTAACTTCTCTTGCAAGGTCAGAATCAAGCTCACTCGCATTTTCACAAAGCAACCTTATCGCTTCGACAAATTCCTTTGACGTACTCATATCGTACATCATTCCCTGAAGACAAGAGAGTTGTCTCGAACGATATTCGAGAGCATCGCGCGGACATACCTCTGTTTCAACGTCAAGAGAATTTAAGTAAAACGCAAGCGAAATAGCATTCATCTTTTCTCTTGTTTCAATATAGATTTTCTTTGCATCGTTTGTATTCATAAAGTCACCCTCTGACTATTTAATATTTTCAGTGTTCAGAAATCCATTTTTCTGCGTTTGCCTTTGATATTCTCTTTATATCCTCTCTTTTATACAGAGAATCCACGCCGCCATTCGTATAAATAAAAAAGCTGCCGTCCCCCGTCTTGTATAACGACTCCTCGTATCCCTTTGGGTCACCGTATTCACCGTAAGTGCTTTTCTTTACCAATACTGACAGTTCTGTATCGTAAAGCTTTTTACAAATCGTTTTTTTCACCTTTAAATCTCCTTTTCTTTATACGGACATTTTATCATATATGTAGGGGGCGTGTCAATAACAAATAAAGGAAAACCGATAAATCGGCATTATGAATTATAAAAAGGAGTCATCATGCTCATGAAAGACCCCCTTTTTGTTTATTAAATTTTATACACTCTCCGAAGTGAGACTCTCAGCGCTTCTTTGTTCGCTTAAGCGACGGTGGTCTTTATTGGCTAAAGTTATTATTATTTGCATTAACACAAATACCAATAGACCGATAGAGCCGCTTATAATAAGAGAAACCTTATAATTTCCGAGCAGGTCATAGCAAAGATTAACAGCAGGAACACCGAGAGCATATCCGGCAACATTTATCGAAACAAAAATTCCGAGCATTTTCTCAAATGATTTTTCTCCGAAAAAGTCCTTGACATATATTGGCAGCATTATAGTTTCCAAAGGGAAAGCCATGGATGAAAACAACGGATAAGTCAAAGCAAGAATCTTGCCTGTGGCTGAATTGGTTACAAATGCAAGGGCAATAGCGGTAAGAACTGTTGCCATAGTGCAAATTGAATTGGTAATTCTAAGTCCAAGCTTGTCATATACAAATCCTGTAAAGAACTTGCAAGCCGCAAGTACAATCCAAGAAAAGCTCAAAATAAGAGCTACGTAATCTTTTTCAAGTCCAACATCGTACATATGTGCCGCAACTATTCCGGCAACACCTTGAAGAACAAATCCTGAAAAGAACACGCACACACAAGCAAGCCAGAAATAAGTCTTTTTGATAGCATCTGAAAAAGAAATTCCGCTCCAATCTCTTCCGCGTTTTTTCTTCTTCTCTTCAACCTCTTCTGTCATGGGCTTGTTCTTTGGAGAATTTCTGAAAACAGTAACAATAACAGTTCCTGCCACAGCGAGAATTACAGCTATTAACAGATAAGCGTTCCTATATCCAAACGGATTCCCATCTTCATTTATAATAGGAGATACTATCTGAGTTGATAAAGCACCGCCAAGCCCGCTTGCCGCAAGCACGGCGCCCATTATAGTTCCACAATTTTTCTTGCACCATTTATTTACAACATATCCAACCATCGCCGTAGTGGTCCATGAAAGTCCGATTCCAAGAAAAATTCCGCCAAGATAAAAGAGCCATATGTATGGAGCAGTCGCAAAAAGCAACATCGAAATTATAAGAGACAGAAATCCCGCTGCGATAAGCTTTCTTGCACCAAACCTTTTGATGTGTACGCCAAAGAAAATATTGACTACGGAATTTGATATAAATCTCAAGCTTTCGGTAAAGGAATAAATGGTTCTCTCAATTCCCAAAGCTTCGGTTATTGCCGGCAAGAAGAGACTTTTTGTTGAATTACAAAAGCCAAGACAGATAAACACCATCAAAAAACAAGCCGCTACAACTATCCACTTATAATCGAATTTTTTTTCGATATTCGCTTTTTCAACTTTTTTCAACGCGTTTTCGCCTCTTTCCTAAACAAACACGAGGAAATTATAGCATACTTTTTTATATTTTTCAATATAAAAAGGCAATTATTATTAACAAAACGCTGTATTTTTATAAATACAAACAAAAGCGGATATCGCCTGTATTTTCAAGCTATATCCGCCTTTGTTTTAGTTATTTACAGTATATGAAAGTCGAAGTAATCAGGGGAATTATTCACCCATAACTACTATTTTCATTCCCTTCATACTGATGTTCATTTCCATTGCCTCATTGATGTCGGCAAGAGCATACTTATGAGTAAGCAACTCTTCTACAGGGAGGCCGTCCTTCTGAGCTTCCTTAAGAACCTCACATGCCTGTATCCAGTCTTTTGCCTGGTATGTCCAAGAACCTACAACCTTAATTTCCTTGTTGCAGATATCCTGGTGAGGATTGTAAGTTGTATCGCCGTTGTCAACGAAGAAACCAAGCTCGCACATTGCGCCACCGCGGCGAACATACTTCCAAATTGTGCTTGCTGCCTTCGGAGAACCTGTGCACTGGAATGCCATTTCAGCACCTGTACCTGTAATTTCCTTAACTCTTGCGATAGCATCCTCTGTCATAAAGTTAACTGCATAAGCTGCACCAAGTTTCTTTGCCATATTAAGACGGTTTTCGTCACTGTCTACAGCTATTATATTTCTTACACCCATTGTACGAACTGTTGCAAGAAGGAGCAAACCGATAGGTCCGCAGCCCTGCACAAGAACATAAGAGCCCTGCTTGAAGTTGAATATTTCCTTTGCCTTTTCTACAGCGTGAACAACAACTGCACATGGCTCGATAAGGGTACGAAGGTCAACGTCCATATCGCTTACGTTGAAAACAACGCCGCCTGCATTAACCTTTATGTATTCGCCAAACCAACCGTTGAAATTCTTATAAGCTGCTTCACCGGGCATAAGTCCGAAGATTTCTCCGCCCTCGCAAAGGTGAACGTGCTCGGGATCGTTTTTGCAGGTGTCACAAACACCGCAGGGCTTAAGACCTGTAACTATCTTATCGCCAACAGCAAGGGGCTTTCCGTAATAGTCGGTGGTTATATTCTTGCCGAGCTTAACTACAGTACCTGTTCCTTCATGACCAAGCTCTACAGGAATATATCCGAAGGGGTCGCCCTTGTATTCGTGTACGTCAGTTCCGCAAATACCGGTCTGTTCAACCTTAACGAGCATTTCGTCGTCACTGATTTCGGGAACGGGGAGCTCCATAATCTCAATCTTTCTTGCACCGGTTAAAACGGCAACTCTTGCTTTTTCGGGAATTGTGTAATTTGGCATAATAAATCTCCTTTGTGTTTTTTTTGGCAAACTTCATATTTGCTGATTCTATTATACCATAATCAAAGAAAAAATCAATAGATTTTTGCTATCTTTATTAAATTTTTTTCGCGCCGAATATCGATTAAAAATCTCATCGAAGTATGCCTTATTTCTTTTTCAGCTATTAAAGCAGTACTAAAAATCAAAGCCAGCTTGTTATGAATATTTCAAGTCCTATAAATATCAGTATAGAGCCACCGAGAATACCCGCTTTACCTGCAAGCTTTGTTCCGAACTTCTTTCCGATAAACAATCCTGCAAAGCAGATAAAGAATGTCACAACTCCTATTACAAGACAGGAAACCAAGGCATGAATAAAATCGTAATCTGAAATGGTGAATCCGACAGATAGAGCATCTATTGATGTAGCTATTCCCTGCACCGCGAGGGCAAGGAAATTCACTGCCGGCTTTTCGCATTCAGCTCCTTTGGTTTTCACACCCTCTATTATCATCGTCACGCCTATGTAAGCAAGAAGCAGAAGAGCTATCCATGGTATAAACTTTTCAAAAGCGGCAAAATATTTTGTCAGCGAATGAACGAAAAACCAACCGGCAAGGGGCATTACAAACTGAAAAAATGCAAAAACGCCAGCTACAATACACATTCTCCTTCTTCTCATGCAGGGCTCGTTAAGTCCGTTTGCCAAGGAAACCGAAAAGGCATCCATAGCAAGACCGAAGCCAATTAAAATGCTGTTAAAGAAAAACATAAAACCGAAATCCACTTTAATATCCTCTTTTCACAAAAAATCCGAGTATGACGTACAGCCATACTCGGAAATAAACAAACACAATTCCCATGCACAGCCGCACATGAGTCTCGCAATTTGAAGCAAGCCAGGTTAAAAACCAGTATGTTGACTTGCTACGTGAACACGCCACGCTCGCTACTCCCTCATAGAGTATCACAATTATATCAAATCTGCTCGGCTATGTCAAGTCCTTTGCCCATTTCGGAGTAAAGAAGATTGTGTCACTTACCTATAAACATTTGTGTCCAATAACGTCCGTTTTCTACGTATCCCACACCTATATGCGTGAATGACGGGTTTAATATGTTGGCTCTGTGTCCTGATGAATTCATCCATGCGTTTACTACCGCGCTTGGTGTTTGCTGGCCCTTGGCAATATTTTCCCCCGCACTCCTATAAGCTATTCCAAAGCTTTTAATCATCTGAAACGGTGAACCGTATGTCGGGCTTGTGTGTGAAAAATACTTATTTTTCATCATATCCTCTGATTTATAGCGAGCGACTCTTGAAAGCTGCCAGTCATATGTAAGCTCCTTAAGACCTCTTTCGGCTCTTATCTGATTTACAAGACGTATAACCTCTCTTTCATAATTGGAAACAGAGCTTTCCGTCTCGGGAATATTTAACACGTCCCCGGGATAAATGAGATTGGGGTTGGATATTTGAGGGTTAGCGCTTTTAATTTCGCTAATGCCTACCTCATGCTTAAGAGCAATTTTCCACATGGTGTCACCCTTGACGACAGTATAAGACGCGGCATATGTGCTTGTCGCAAAAATTAAAGAAACCATTACAAACGAAAGCGCCGCTGCAAAAAGCTTTTTCATACGTTTACCTCCGATAAGAATAATCTAAGGAGCTCAATTTCATTTATCGGTAAGCTTTGCCGATATGCAATTTTGCTCCCATTATATTATCACATACCCCTCCCCCTCTTTTCAAATGCAATTATACACATCCAAGGTAAATTAAGGCATTCAGGTTGCGTTTGAAAAAGAAAAACCGACGGCTTATCTGAGCTCTCCTCTGAGCTCCGCCGTCGGCTTTTTTCATTAATACAAATAACTATATCTTCGCTAGCGTGTAAAATTATTTTACCGATTTGTCTACCGAAAGGTTCGGAAAATACTTACAGAACTCTTCGAATTCACGGGAATAATCTCCCTCTATTTCCACGAAGTGATGGATGTAAGGTCCGTCTAAGAGTCGGGATTCTATTGCCTGAAGATTGCTGAATTCTCCCCAGATGTAAGTTCCGTGCGTCTTAGGTCCATTCGTTGTCTTGCAAACGAGAGGTAGAACCATATATTTACCGCCGTCCTCACGGTCAATACGTGCAACGGTATATGTTCCGTCCTTAGCTCTGAACCATTCACGCTGGTTTACAAGGCGTGCTGTTGAATCAGGTGCCTTTTGTGAAAGCGGGAAAGGACCGCAGTGCCAAAGAAGCTCTGCGTTCTTGTTCTCGGGATGGCGGACAGTAAACTCACCAAACAAAGGATATCCTTCTCCAAGAGTCGCGCACTTCAGAAGGACCATAGTCAATGCTGCGTGCATATCGCTCTCACAGGACACCATATATCCAAGATCGTTAAGAAGTCCGTAAACTGCGCAAGGAGCAAGTCCCTCAAACATAATCGGAGTAGCCGTCCAGCATTCAGCGGAAATTATATCAAGGTTGAATTCCTCAAATAAATGCTTATACATTGCAGCAAGTGTTGCCATAGGAGTTATGTATTTAGGTGTTAAATCGTCAAGGACGTATTTCGTCTTGAAATATTCCTCGTATTCCTTGATTTCATCTGCATAAAGCTTGGGAGCATCCTTCATTCGCTGCTCAATCACAGCAAAGTTTATCGGAATTATACGAATTCCGAACTGCTCCATAAGATCTCCCTCATTCCAGATAACCGAGAAGAAGGGTGCGGGACGAAGTCCAACCTGGCCAATGCGCAGGCCCCTAAAGTTTTTAACCATGCAAGCAACTCTTACAAAGCTGTCAAATCCTTGCTTAAATTCGGGAGAATCCACCTCGCAGCAAGGAAGGTGGGAGAACGGAATCCTGTATCTCTGCATTTGGCGAGAAACGCCGAAAAGTCCGCACTGAGAATCTGTAGGACGCATACCGTCTACGTAGTACTCATCATCAAGCGGAGCCCAAAGAAGCACCGGCTTTCCAAGCTCCTTTGCAATATCTGCAGCAGCTTCCTCGTTTCCGAAGTTGCAGTTGATAATCATAACTGCGTCTACTTTTTCTTTCTTGAATCTCTCGATAACCTCTTTTGCACTGTTATCATCGAAAACAAGGTCTTCAATTCCAATACCCTTGTTATCAACAAAGGATACGTGCTCATTTGCATAATTGTTTTCAATATATTCAACAAAGCGCTTGCCTCTTTGCTCTGCCGAATACCAAGTAAGAAAAGTACCTCTTGGACGGTCTGTCGCATTTCTTCTCATAGCAACAAGACCAATTTTTACTTTGTAGTCTAACATAAACCGTATCTCCTTAGTTTATTCAAATTTATCTATTATACCAAAATCAGCATATTCAAATATCGGTGCATCCTTGTCCGGATTTATAGCAATAACAGTACCGGAGCGTTGCATGCCTACTATGTGATGAACAGCACCCGAAACGCCAATTGCTATGTATACCGGTGGGCTGACTGTTTTTCCAGTAAGTCCGACTTGGGTACTGTAGGGCATATACCCGTTATCGACCGCCTTTCTCGTTGCAAAAACCTCTGCACCGAGATTGTTTGCAAGAGCCATAACCTTCTTTTGAGAATTACAAGCACCGTAACCCAGTGCTATTATTACATCCTTTTGCTCTCGACTTTCGGTTCTTACCGTTGCCATAGCAGGAGAAGTAGTGCTCCTTATTTTAGCAATTATACTACCTGAAAGCGCAGGTCTGTACATAAAAAGCTCGCCGTCCCGGCATTCGAGTGATGTGCAATCGGCGCACAAGCCGAGTCCGAGCATTGCGGCAACCTCTGCCGAAATTCTTTTTGATTTTGTATCGCTTCCCCATATGACAGCATTTGGAGAAATCGTCTTTATTTCCTGTGCAAGAAGCGCGATTTCCTTTAGGTCAAGCTTGATAATATTATCACTGACCGTTTTTGCGAAGCTTCTCGGTGCTTCTCCTATTATACAAACTTTTTCAAGCTTTTGTTCCGAGAAGGACTCGACTTCAATACTTTCTTCTCTTTTTTTAAGTCCCTCTCTGACAGCCGTTTCAAGCTCTGAAAGGGGTATAAATTTGCATTTTCTTTTACCCGATTCATTCTCGAAGGTATTCCCGACCCCTGTCGGCGAGCCGACAAGACCGCATCGCGATACGTCAGCACCTATTGCCGCAGCATCCCATATTTCAATTTCACCAAGCTTTGAACGAAGGCGCGGCAGGCGCAATTCATTTATTCTCTCAACAGTAATCAGAGCCGGGAACGTCTTCTCGGCAATGCCCTCTTCACGCGTTTGGCAAACGATTTTCTTTTCGTCCGCCGACTCAATTCCCATAACGTTTGTTATGAGATTGTAGCCGATAAGAACAGAGAGCATAGCGCCCGTCTGTGCGGTATCTCCAACAAGGGTTTGTCTACCGCAGAAAACGAGGTCAGGCGAAAGCTTTTTAATTGCCAAAGAGAGTGTGTATGCCGTAGCAAGAGTATCCGCCCCTGCAAATGCTTTATCGCTCAGAAGTATTGCTTTTTTCGCTCCAAGGCGTGTAAGTCCGAGCAAAAAGTCCCTCGCTGTCGCTGCTGCCATAGATAAAACAGTAACCTCAGCGCCCTCAATCCTGAGTGCCGCCTCGTAAGCACAGGCATCGAACGGGTTGATTTCACCGTCAAGCCCCTGTCTTATACAGACCACTATCTTCATACGCCTTACCTCTTCCTGTATATTGGAGCCAGAGCGTCGTGTATCTCTTTATAGCAAGCAAAAACTTCTCTGTATTTTTTAGTGTTTTCGGGATTGGGATGAACTGTATCCTCTGTTATAATACAGCGGCTAACCGCATCTTTTGCATCAGCAAAAATTCCTACGGCAATACCCGCCAGCATAGCAGAGCCGAGAGAGGAATCCGAGCTTCTCGTTGTTCTTAGCTCTATACCGAGAATATCCGCGGTTATCTGTTGCCAAAGCTTTCCCTTTGCACCGCCGCCTATCAATGTCGCGGTTTTCTTATATGGAATATTTAGGGTGTCAAGATAAAGCTTGCTGTCAAGAAGTGCAAACGAAACGCCCTCGAGAACGGCTCTTGTGAAGTGCGCCTTTGTGTGAGTTGCTCTCACTCCCGTAAAGCTGCCGCAAAGCATAGGGTCTGCATAAGGAGTTAATTCTCCGTTGAGATAAGGATGGAATATCAAGCCGTCCGCACCGATATTTACACCTTCTGCTCCCTCGTCAAGCTCCTTGTATTTACCGCCAAATGTATCACGGTACCATCTGTAAGAAGCCGCAGCGGACTTTGTTGCCGTTCCGGGATACCATAATCCATCTATAATGTGCGAATAATTAATCATATGTCTGTCAGGATATGGCTTATCTGTAATTACGCAAATTCTGCCCGCAGTAGCAAGCTTAACAGTCATATCCCCTTTTTCAACAGCACCGGAGGCAAAGACCTCCATAACCGTGTCAGTAGTTCCGCATATTACGGGTGTTCCCTCTTTAAGCCCGGTTTTTTCTGCTGCCTCTTTCGTAACAGCTCCGATTATATCTGTAGGATTCTTTATCGGCGGAAGCGACGAGATTTCTACTCCTGCAAGACGGCACAGCTCCTCATCCCACTTCATAAGATTGCAGTCAAAGAGCATACTGCCCTCCGCCTCTATGTAATCGGTACAGAAAACTCCGGTAAGGAAATGGCGTATATAATCCTTTTCAAAAAATATGTACTTGATTTTTGAAAACACCTCGGGTTTGCTTTCCCTAAGCCAAATAAGCTGAGGAAGAGTCCATATAGTATCCGGCTTGTGAAAGGTTTTCTTAAATATACCCTCTCCGTATTTTGTAAGCAGCTCGCTCGACTGCTTGCGGCTTCTGCTGTCTGTCCAATGTATAGCATTGTGAAGCGGCTTAAAGTCCTTGTCGCAGACAATGGATGTGTGGGTTGCTGAGTCAATGGCAACGGCTGCAATCGAACCGCTGTCAATGCCGGACCTTTCAAGCAAGACACGCGAATTTTCGCAAAGCGCAAAAATCCAGTCGTCAGCAGATTGCTCAGACGCACCAAACTCGTCGTAAAAGGTAGGATACTCGACTGTATTTTCACACACAATATCCCCTTTTTCGGAAAGCAGTGTGGCCTTTGAAGCTCCGCCACCGAAATCTATTCCCAAAAGATATTTCATATTTCTCTCCTGAAATTGATTTTTGTATTTTCGCCGTATATTCCGGGAACAACACCGCGATTTATGAGTGCAGTATTACCCTCATGGCAAATTATCCACTTGTTTTTTCTGAAAAGCAGTGGGTCAGAACTCTCTTTGTCAAGAGAAACATTCGTACCTCTGGGCAATGCAACAACGCATCCAAAGCCACCCTCTTGTACTTGACATGGGCAAAAATGCGTCGAGGTAGCAAACACTTCAACAGCTGTGCCCTTAGGTAAATAAAACGCCTTCATATCCGAGGAGTTCATTTTTCCCTGACATATATTCTCACGCTTACCGAGAATGAGAATAAGCGGTCTTACGGCAATGTTAAGCTCTGAAGAATGGTGCCATTCGGTTGCATTAAGATAACTATTGTAGCCAAAGCAATAGCCGACCTGTGTATCGAGAGTACCGAAAATTTTGTCTGTAATCTCTTCGGCAATCGCAAGGTCTTCAAATTCCCTAACAGACGGCAAATACAATGAGCCCTCGTCGGGGTATTCTATTTTTTCAGCTTCCTTTATTATTTGTGCTGTGTCCATACAAACAACTCTTCCGTATTCGTTAAATTCCTTGTCGGACACCTCGTAAATTTTAAGATTCGGGTTTAATTTTCTTATTTCGTTAATCATAACTCAATTCCCTTATTCCAAGATGGTTATTGAATGTGTGTAAACAAATTCTTCCTTTGCTCCAAGAGCAGTTATTCCTTCCTTTTCGGTTATATCATAGCTGCTCTTTACTCTGTCCGGAATTCCGTTCCAGGGCTCAAGGCAGATATAAGGGGAATTTGGCTTATGCCAGAGAAGAAAATACGGTGCATCCGGAAAATCAACACGTAATGCCTTTCCCGTCTTTCTGTTTCTAAGGGTCGCACTTTTAGCTTCAATATCCTTAAAAACAAGTGCATCCACCGTAAAATACTTATCGTAAAGCGGCAGCGTTTCCGTGTCCTTGATTATCGGAAGCTTCTGCTCGGAAAGCAGATTTCCGTACAAAACGTTAGCACTAAGCGTCTGCTTTTTCGGGAAAATTACATCATAATCCTCTATTCCCTCAGGAGTATAGTATCCCTCGTGTGAGCCGATGTTGAAATACATCGTGTTTTCTCCTACGTTTTTAACCGAGTAATCAAGCTTAAGAGTTTTTCCCGTAAGGGTATAAATCAAGCGAAGCTCATAATCAAACGGAAAACCTTTTCTAGTCTGTTCGTCAGACACGTGCAAAAACACAGCCGACGTTTTGCTTTGACTTTCAACCGTAAATGTCTTAAAACGAGCAAATCCGTGTTTTTCAATGGTATACTCTTTTCCGTCGAGAATGTATTTATCATCCTTAAGTCCACCGCAAATTGGGAACATAAGAGGACAAGAGCCCGCCCAAACGTCTTCTCTTCCCTCCCATATGTATTCTACAGCGTTATACTTCAAGCTTTTAAGCTCAGCACCGACCTCGGAAATAACGGCTGTTATAGAATCATTTTTGAGTGTAATCATAAGAAAACCCCTTTCCTTAACGATATTATCTGTCTACTATCCACTGATGCTCAGGGTCGTTGCTGCGGTTAAAGCCCTGATAACCTCCTGCCATAAGCCATAGGAAATATGACTTGTAGCCGGGGGTAGAAACAGTTGTATGATATCCGTATGGGAATTCTACAAGCTCGTCATTTTTAACACGGTATGCCTCATCTATGCTTCCGTCAGAGGTGTAAAGGCACTGTACTGCAAATCCCTGCTCAGGCTCAAAGAGAAAATAATATATCTCCTCTGCAACGCATTCTCTCGGCATATCGTTAACATCGTGCTTGTGAGGCGGGAATCCTGCCCAGTTACCCTCTGTGCAATAAGCTTCTCCTATTGTGAGAACCTTAGCATTTGAATTTCCGTCAACCAAAAAGCTTGTTTCTCTCTGATATGGAACTTCACCGAGCAGCTTAAGGACAACATGATCCTCACGCAAAAGCTGAGGTTCTGTCTTTTCGGTAACAGGTGTTGCGCATACTGCAATTTTCACATTGTCGCGAGCGGTAATTTCAAGATTCTGTTCCTTCGGCATATAAAAGCATTCTGCCTTGCGATTTTCAAATACACTGTTTCTGTTTCCAATATTTTCCCATTTTTCCCCGTTGACCGATACATCACAGTGACCTTGAAGCATTATAAATGCGGTTTCCTTGTCATCTGTGTAAAAAGGAAGTGTTTGTTCGGGTGTAAGCTCTATAATACCGAACTCGAGCTTCTTAAGAGAACACTCGCCTATTTTGCATATGGGAGTGTAGCCGTTTTGTGATTTATATGACTTCTTAAAGTTCATAACCGTTCTCCTTCATATATTCTTTTACGCTGTCAAAAGAAGGTACACTCTCCCGCGAGCCGATGCCCATGCATTTCATTGCGGAAACCGCACTGGAAAAATGACAGCACTTTTTGAAATCAAATCCTTTTATAATCCCCGCGGCAAATGCACCGTGAAAAACATCGCCTGAGCCGTTCGAATCTACTACCTTCGCAGGATAAATTGGATAGCTTTCAACAGTTTGTCCATCGAATATAATACCGCCGCGCTTTCCTTGGGTTACAACAACCACCTCGGGAGAATAAAGCTCATAAAGCTTTTTAGCCGCCTCTTGTGCTGTCTTTTCTCCTGTATGTCCGATAGCGAATTCCTCAGACGGTATCATGATATCTGTATGCTGTAGCAAACGTTCAACGCCCTGATAAAGTCCTCCGCAATCGTAAAGAACCTTTACTCCGTTTGCACGTGCAAACCTTGCAGCTTCGACCGCAGCATCCATTTCATTTCCGTCAACCATAAGCAGCTCTGCCTCGGATATCGCCTTTTTCATAAAATCCTTGAGCTCAAGAGGGGGCAAGCTTCCCTTGTCAAATACGCAAGTACGGCTGGCACTTTCTTGGCTAAGCCAAATTACTGAGGTGAAAGAGCGGTATCCTGTTTTGATTTCAGTATTCTCTACACCAACGTTATATTTTTCAAAATCCGAGAGAAGAAAAGCTCCGGCCGAGTCATCGGAAAGAACCCCGATATACTCTGCACTCTCGCCAAGCTTCGCTGCGGCAACAAGCCCGGTTGCAACCGGGCCTCCGCCTGCGGGCTTACTTGATATAGCTCGAAGCTTTGTATCCTCCTTTGGATAATTCGGCACGTTAATAAGCGTATCCATAACGCACGCGCCAATTCCAACGATTTTACTCATAGTTCTATTATGCCTTTCCGTCTGCACCAACAAGAAGTATTCTTGATTTGCAGAACTCACATACCGCCTCTATGGGTTTTTTCATAAACGTATCAACGGCAATAGCTCTGTTCGGCTTTGAAAGCTCTTCAAGGCAACAATCAAGGAATGAATAGCATATATCTGTCGCAAAGTTCATCTTTCTGACGCCTGCCTTGACCGCCTTTTTGATTTCCTCATCGGGAACTCCCGAGCCACCGTGAAGCACAAGAGCTGTATTATTTGTTGCAAGACGAATTGCCTTTATGCGCTCTATGTCAAGCTTCGGGGGCTTCTTATATCTGCCGTGAGCCGTTCCTACAGCAACAGCAAGACACGCAACACCTGTTTGTTCAACAAATTTTTTTGCATCCTCAGGTGTTGTAAATTCATCCATTTCCTTATCGTTAGTCATACCAACGTGTCCAAGCTCTCCCTCTACCTGAACGTTCACATAAGAGCAGGTGTCAACCACTCTTTTCGTAAGAGCAATATTCTCTTCAAAGGGCAATGTAGAGCCGTCAAGCATTATACCTGTTGCACCGTAACGAAGAGACCTTGTTGTTTCAAGCTCAGATGGACCGTGGTCAAGATGGAAGCAAACGGGAACTGTCGCTTTCTCTGCCGCCGCAATTATAGAGGGGGCTAAAAAGTATCCTGTTTCTTCTTTCATAAGGCGAGGATAAACCTGCATTATGATGGGAGCTCTCATCTCCTCTGCAGCGTGAAGAACGCCTATAACAGTTTCCATATTATAAACGTTGAACGCAGGAATACAAAAGCCCTTTTCCTCGGCTAAATCGAGAACTGTTTTCAAATTAACAAGCATTTTTATTCTCCCAAAATCAATTCTTCAAGTGAAATAATTTCCACGTCGTTCTGCTCTACGTTCTTAAGTGAAACGTATTCTGAAACGCTTGCGGTTACCATCGTCTTCTTACCAATACTCTTAGCATTGAAAATTCTTCTGGCAGCAACAAGCTTCATAACCTCGGGCATGTATTGAGCCATAAGAACATTACCTGCCCAAACGGTTTCTTTTCTGTTCAAGAGCATTTCTTCAAGATTTGCAAATGCCGAAATTACCTCTCTTGCCTCTTCGGTTTCTTCAAGGTCGCGTGCAAGCTGGAAGGGGTCATGATATACAACGCTCTTATCCGATTTTTTACCTTTAAGAGCTCCTGATTTTACAAGCTCTGAAAGCATGGAAGTATAGGTTTTTGCGGTTGCTTCAAGCTCTATTCCGTACTCACCGTAGTTGCGCTTTGCTATTTTGGCATCCTGTGGGTCATAGAAAACTACAGTCTTATAACCGTTCATAACCTTTGCGGCAGCATTCATCTGCTCCTTGGTTTCATTAGCAGCGCCGATAAGGAAATCAAGCTGTGCGCCTGTAGGAAGCTCATCGGCAAGAACTGTGAATTCAACTCCTGCTTTTTCAAGCACTTTAATTGCTTTAAGCGCCTGCTGGCAAGCCATATAACGAGCATCAACACCAAGGTAAAGAAGAGTATCTGTTTTCTTCGAATGCTTAGCTATTGCAGAGGAAAGATTTTCGCACAAAGCTGTTTTTCCGTATGCATTTCCAACCTCAAGGCAATTATCCACAAGTGTGTTTATATATGCGGGAAGCTTATCTTCAAGAGCTGCCTCAAGTCTTACTTCCTTTGTAAACATAACGGGATCCCAACCGGTAACGCAGTCTTTAACACATGCACCGCATCCTGCGCACTCGTAAATATTATCCATTATTTCTTCAAGCGCAATAGCTCCTCTGTTGACAAGAGAAATACCGAGAGCACGTGCGCGAGGTGTGCTTCTCTCGTGACCTGTAGCATTTCCTATGGGGCATATATGGTGGCACATCCAGCAAAAACGGCAGGAGTCCACGTGCTGTTTTGATTTTTCTGACATAATCATATTCTGATACCTCCCGAATTAAAGTCCAAGCTTAAACGGATTCATAATTCCGTTGGGGTCAAGCTGCTTCTTGAGTCCCTCAAATACCTGCATAGCAGGTCCGTACTGCTCTTTCATAAGACGGCCGAGCTTTATACCTACGCCGTGGTGATCGTTAACTACGCCGCCGTGAGCGAGAGCCGCACGAACGCCGCATGTCCATATTGCCTGGTGAAGTCTGAGTGCTTCAACAGGGTCCTTCGGAACGTCCTTACCTTCAACTATAAAGCGGTCGTAAACCATTGCGCCCCACTCATACCAGTGTGAGAAGTGAGCTATAAACTTCGCCTGAGGGAAGTTGGTTTCGATTGCGTTTTTCATAGCCCAGTAAATTTCCTCAATTTTTCCGTAAGGAGCAATGGTATCCATTGTTCCAAACATCTGAGGTATATCCATCATGTGACCTGGATAGAAGAATGTAATCTTCTCCTTCCACCATTTTTCACCGTATTCGCTTCCAAGGTCCTCTGCACCGTATCTTTTGAATGTTTCAAGAAGAATTTTTTCCTCAACTTCAACAAGGTCCTTGCAGCCCTCAATAGCTACATTCATAAACGCGCCCTTGCGCTCAACGCCTACTATCTTTTTAATGAGAGAAGCTGTCTCTGCCTCATCGTAAAGGCGCATAACAGAGGGCTTGAACTTTTGAAGAAGCTCGCGTGATGCCTCAAATGCACCGTGCATGTCTTGGAAAAGGAAGCCGCGGAATCTGCGCTCTTCCGGCTGGTCAAAAATTCTTATCTGCGCTTTTGTTATGATGCCAAGAGTTCCCTCTGAGCCAATGAAAATCTGGTTAAGGTCAGGACCTGCAGCATGCTTTGGAGCAGGAGAAGTGTAAATGATATCTCCGTTAGGAAGAACTACCTCCATTTGAAGAACCATGTCGTCAATCTTACCGTACTTGGTAGAGCATACGCCGATTCCTCTGTGTGCCAAAAAGCCGCCTACCGTAGAACATGTAAGAGAAGAGGGATAGTGCATGGTTGCCTTTCCTACTTCGTTTGCAGCCCATTCGATGTGCTTGTAAATCGCACCTGTTCCGCACTCTATGTACATACCGTCGGTGTTCACTTCATAGATTTGATTCATTCTCTTTGTATCGAGAAGTATACCGCCGCATACCGGAATTGCACCACCCTGCGTTCCGCCGCCGGCACCCCAAGTAGTTACAGGAAGCTTATAGTAGTTAGCAATCTTGACTACCTTTGAAACCTCTTTTGCATCCTTAGGGCAAACTATAAAATCTGCCTCAGGCATACGGCGTCCGCGGTCAGCCCACATACGTGAAAGCCAATAATAGTCAACGCTGTGTGTAACCTTGTCAATCTGACGTACCGAGCAGTTTTCAACTCCGACAGCATCTTCAAGCTCTGTCAGAATCATAGAAAACAAAAACTCATTCATTTGAATTTGCATAAAAAATTCTCCTTTGTAATTTATTATTATGATAATAATTTATCATAAGCGCAAGCTTCTTTCAAGCGTTTTTGAAAATTATTTTTGAAATATTGACAAAAAAGTTAAAAAAATGTATAATAAATGAAAATAATTTTCACTTGGAGTTTGATAATGGAATCCATACTTCATAAAATCCGCTTTAACATAGACACAATGGGTCCTGCCGAAAAAAGAATTGCGGATTACGTACTCAATCACGCTGAGGAAATGATAAGCTTATCCATTTCCGAGTTTGCATCACGGTGCAAATGCGGCGACGCTACCGCCGTCCGTTTTTCAAGAAGAGTTGGACTTGAGGGATTTCAAGAGCTAAAGATACGCATAGCTGCTGAAATCAGCGCTTCCTCTTCTATAGACGGTAAAATACAAAAGGATGACAGTTGCTTCGATATATTTCAAAAGCGAATAGCAAACATATCCGAATCTCTTAAAAATACTGAATCAGTACTCGACCCAGATGAGCTCGACAAAGCGGCACGAACGATAATGTCAGCCGACAGAATTGTCGTTTTCGGTCTTGGGAATTCAGCTGCGATAGCACAGGATGCAACGCATAAGTTTCTGCGTCTCGGTCTTGCAGCACAGTCATGCTGCGACAATCATATGCAAGCAATAATCGCATCGCATCTCAGAAGAGGCAGTGTAGCTATAGGAATAACCCACTCCGGCTCTTCCAAGGATATAGTCGAAGCCCTTAAGCTGTGCAAAATTTGCGGAGCTACCACTATAAGTATAACGAATTACGGAAACTCCCCGGTAGTCGAAGCATCCGATATTTCACTCTTTACGAAATCGGACGAAACAAAGCACTCCATTCTTGCAATGAGCTCCCGAATCGCACAGCTTGCCATTTTTGACAGCATATACACATACATAGTCCTGAATGCAGACAAGGCGTCAAGACAGGCAATTTACAATACGGAAATAGCTCTTCAGAATAAAAAGTACTGACATGTGTCGCTCTTTTGCTATACTCAATCTTTCTCCGCATTAGCGCTAAGCGGCATGTTTGTTTTGCCATTTTTTGTGCTTTTGGTTACAAATCCATAAGAAAAGCTCCAAAATGCAAATATTTGTTTGCATTTTGGAGCTTTTCGCTTGTAAAATAGATTTATATCATTTTATGTGGGTCGAGGATTTTTGAAATTTCCTCAGCAGGAACTATACCCTCTTCTACCAGAACATCGCGAATGTTTTTCTTTTCTCTCAGTGCCTTTTTAGCTATTTGTGACGCCTTTGTATATCCTATATATGGACACAATGCGGTGACAGTGCCGATGCTTCTCTCTATTTCATCTTCGCACCTGTCCTCATTAACGGTGATACCCTCTATACAATCCTTGCGAAAAACTTCTATACCGTTAGTAAGTGTCTCAATACACTCAAAAAGACAGTGGAATATAATCGGCTCGAAGGCGTTTAATTCAAGCTGACCCGCTTCTACGGCAAGCGTTATCGTGGTATCGTTTCCTATGACGTTAAAGCAAATCTGGTTCATAACCTCGGGAATAACAGGATTTATCTTCCCTGGCATTATGGAAGAGCCGTTTTGCTTCGCGGGAAGATTAATCTCGTTAAAGCCGGTTCTCGGGCCTGATGACATCAAACGCAAATCATTTGCCATCTTAGACAGATTAGCGGCACAGGATTTGACTATTCCCGAAACGAAAACGAAGCAGTCAAGGTTTTGAGTTGCATCTACAAGATTTCTCGCCTGTGTGAGCGGAAGTCCCGTAACACTTGAAAGTGTCGGTACAATGTTATCTATGTATTCTTTTTCTGCATTTATACCGGTTCCGATTGCCGTTCCGCCCATGTTAAGATTTGAAAGCTCCGAAATTCCAAGCTCAAATCTTTTTATATCTCTTTTTATCGCCTCTGCGTATGCGCAAAACGTTTGTCCGAAGCTTATCGGAACTGCATCCTGCATTTCCGTTCTTCCCATTTTTATTACATGGCCGAATTCAAGAGATTTTTTATTGAGTGAGCCGCAAAAGCTCTCAAGACTCTTTATTGCCTTTTTGAGCAATCTTATAACCGCTATCTTTCCTGCACTTGGGAAAACGTCATTAGTCGACTGTGCACAGTTGGCATGGTCGTTTGGATGTACTATGCTGTAATCCCCCTTTTCTCCACCGAGAATCTCTATTGCTCTGTTCGCCACTACTTCATTGGCATTCATATTAAGAGAAGTTCCCGCGCCACCCTGAATCGCATCTACAATAAAGTTATCAAGATGCTTTCCCGAGAGTATTTCATCGCACGCCTCTACCATTGCATCCGCAATTCTCGCTTCTATGACCTTGGCATTTTTATTAGTGATTGCCGCGGCTTTTTTTATTTCAATTATAGATTTTATAAATTCAGAGTGTACCTTTATTCCGCTGATTTTGAAATTTTCATAAGCACGCAGGGACTGCACACCGTAATATGCGTCTTTCGGTACTTCCTTTTTTCCTATAGAGTCACTTTCAATTCTGAAATTTAACATACTTCCCTCCCAAACTTTCATTTGCTACTTGATTATACACCCATAACGTGATATAATCAAATACATATTGAAATATGTTTATCATAACTTTGAAATTATGGAGATTGATATGTTCAAGAATAAGGAATATGTTTTAGCAGTATGTAAAGCAGGTGGATTCACACGGGCAGCGGAGAAGCTGTTTATATCTCAGCCATCGCTCTCCGCATCGATAAAGAGAATTGAAGAGAAAATCGGTGCACCGATATTTGACCGTTCAAGCACCCCGCTGACACTCACGGAAATAGGACGCGAATATGTAAAATACGCGAAAGCGATAGCCGATAAAGAAGAGGATTTTTCAAAGTATCTATCCGACCTTGAAAACCTAATGACAGGAGAAATTAAAATAGGAGGTTCAAGCTTCTTTTCTTCGTTTATCCTCCCGGAAATAATCTCTTCTTTCAACAAGCTACATAAAAAAATAACGTTTGAAATATATGAGAACAACACCAAAAACCTACTGACAAAGCTACACGGGGGTGAGCTTGACCTGGTAATTGACAATGCGACTGTCACAGATGAAAATATTCTTTCGACACCTTACATATCCGAACGGCTCCTGCTCGCAGTGCCTAAGAGATTCAAGCTGAACGACAAGCTCACAAGATTTCGCATGAGCGCCGAAGAGATTAAAGCAAATATTCACCATGAACACAGTGCCCCCGACATCTCGCTTTTTGAAAACGAGCCGTTCATTCTTCTGCATAATGAAAATGACACAGGAAAAAGAGCGGAAATGCTTTTCAAAATCAAGGGTATAAACCCAAAAATTATTTTCCGTCTCGACCAGCAGGTGAGTGCGTACAATATTTCCTGTACGGGCATGGGAATATCCTTTGTCAGCGATACTTTAGTAAAACGAATGCAGGCATCCGACGAAGTATATTATTACAACACACCAAAAAAATTCGGAGAGCGCATAATATACTTTTACAGGCGAAAAAACAATTATCAGTCGGTAGCGTGTCAAAAATTTATAAAATACTGCACCGAAAATCCCATAATGTGAATTTATTTGTCAATAAACAAGTGCCGAGGCAATCCGTCAACCATGAAGGGCGAAAGCTCTCCGATTATCAGCGGTCTTGCATAAGAATCAAATTCACCCGACACGTATGTTCCGTCATTTATAATCCATTCCTTAGGAACGCATTTTTCCCTGTTGGCAACATTTTTTATATCGACAGTGCTTGTAATTATTGAGTAAGGTTCATTGGAAATACGGTTGAACACAACCATCCTTCCGCTCTCTCCGTTGAACGCAGCCACAACAGCATCAGCACCTGCCATGAAAGCTTCTGTTATATCTCTGCGGGACACCAGATGCGAAGCACATCTTTGCAAAGTAGACAAAACTATTCCTCTTGACTTGACGCCAAGACTGTCCGTAAGAAAATCCGAAAGATAAAGCGCTGTTCCGCCAAGAAGCTTATGTCCGAACGCATCGGTTATGTTACTTCTTTTGTTTGCTTCGCACACATATTTGTCATCAGAGGTTTTTATTCCCTCCGAAACGGCAACGATAATCGTTTTTCTGCTTTTTCTCGCCTCTTCTATATGAGCGAGGAATTTATTGTGTTCAAAAACAGTCTCAGGAAGATATATTAAGTCCGGACCCGTGCAATCCTCCGACGACGAAAGTGAGGATGCCGCAGTTAACCACCCGGCATTTCGTCCCATAATTTCAACTACCGTTACCGACTCGTTAGGATAGGTTTTTGCATCACGGATTATTTCCTTCATTGCCGTCGCAATATATTTAGCAGCTGAGCCGTATCCGGGAGTATGGTCGGTCATATTAAGGTCATTGTCAATGGTTTTAGGTACACCCATAAAGCGTATGTCCGAGCCGATTTTATTGCCGAATTCGGAAAGCTGCATTATCGTGTCCATGGAATCGTTGCCGCCGATGTAAAAGAAGTACTTTACATCGAGATTTTTCAAAATTCCAAATATTTTTTCATACAACTCGGGAGCATCATCGGCTTTAGGGAGCTTGTATCTGCAAGTGCCGAGAAATGATGAGGGGGTACGCTTCAAAAGTTCTATGTCAAGATCACTTTTAATATAATCGGAAATATCGATATACCTTCCTTCAAGCAATCCTTCGATTCCGTTTCGCATACCGTATATTTTCTTACATCCACCGTCCCTTGCCGTTTTGAAAACGCCTACAAGACTTGCGTTAATAACCGATGTTGGACCTCCGGACTGACCTACTATTGCATTGCCATGTATCATGCGAAATCCTCCTAGAAACATTTTTTTGAAAGTTTCTTGCTACTACAAATACAGTGTATCACAAACATAAATCAAATGCAACATCTGATAAAAAAACAACAAATTGTACTACAAAAAGCCCCCATTTTTGTTCAACTTTGAACTTTGAACGTTAAAAATCAGTATTTTTTTCGTGTGCGTGTTGACATAATTTAAGGAAAAGAATAAACTTAAGTTAACCAAAAATCTGTAAAGGAGAATAATATGAAAACGCAAAAAATCTTCTTGCTTGTCGTATTGCTCTTGCTGTCATTGGCGCTTGTAGCATGCGGACCTTCATCATCAGAAGCTGAAGCGTATTTTGTGTTTGAGGACAAGGTCGTCTACACCGATGTCAAAGACCTCGATGGTGAACCTATTTCCTACAACGCAGATTACAATCTGATTGCCTTGGCAACCGAAGACACCTCAGTTTTTGGAGATGTTGAAAGAACGATATCGGTATACAATCTGAATACCGGCAAAGTCGTTTTTGAGGACAGACGTCCCTTAATCGACAACACTCCGGCATCCGATGTTGATATTTCAAGCTACCCTGTAGTTAAGGTAAGCTATGCGTACCATGAAAGCAATGATGAGTACGGCAACCCCATCTACAATGACCGTCACTCATACTACTTGCTCAATCAGCACGAGTCATCTGAGCAAATAGCTTACGGTCTTGAATACGACGACCTCGAAGTCGAAGAGGTTGGCAATGTGTTTGTTGTTAAAACCGAAACGACAGTGTACTGGATTAACAAGAACCTCGAGACTGTCAGAACCTCTCCCGCTCCAATCTCTGATTCTTATGAAAGTAGCAATCTTGCGAATTATTTCAACTTCAAGGCAGAGTATGAGGATTACCTTTACGCGTGGGAGTTTAAGCAGGAAAGCCAGATGATAGTGGTTTACAACCCTCACGGCGTAGCATCTGCTAAATTCAATTTTACCCCGGGCGCAGTTTTGACTGACGGAATGACGAATTCTTTGATTAATCCTAAGGTATTCGTTCTTGACAACGGATGCGTTCTTGTTCAAGAATGTATTTCTGTTACCGAAGAGGGTGCTGAATGGGATTTCGAATATTTAGGCACAAAACTTAAGCTTGCAACCTCCGTTATGAACTACAAGACGGGTGAGGTGAAGCCGATAGAGTGTGACTTCGTAATTCTAAATCTCGAGAGCGCATATGCGCGCCCTCAGAACGAGGATTCATCTGAGTTCCCCTTCGAGCTTAAGGAGAGCGGAAACCAGGCATACATAGTTAAGATTAACAACGGCATGCCCGCACTTACAATGGACTACGTTGTGCTTGACGACATGTTAACTGTGAAATACACCCTTCCCAACAAATATCTTGCAGAGCAGTGTGCTTACGATACCATTGAGCTTTTCAATAAGGAAAGCTATTTTGCAGAAGCAACTGTAAACGGCATTACAGGCAACCATCTGTTTGATTTGAACGGAAACTTAATTTTCACAGAGCCCACTAACTGTCAGGGCGTAACAAGCCAGCTCTATTTCACAGAGAGCGCAATTTACGACCACAGCGGTGAAATGGTATTCGATATTGAAAGCTCGCATTTCGCAGGAAATGAATATCTCGACATTGATACCCTGGGTGACAGAATCATAATTGAAAAATACAATTATGAAACATCGGAAATCGAAACATACATCTGGAACGAAAGAGAAAAAATTGCCGAGCTCATTACAGACGGAGAATATTCGAATGTGGTAACTCACATAGACGATACTTGCTTCGTAATTTACGACGACGATAAGCTTGTTTCTTCCGTTTACAACATTAACGGCGAAATTCTTCTCAAGGTTCAAGGCAGAGCAAACGTACGCGAGCTTGACGGTAAATTCTTCGTTACCGCAGAGGTAGACGGCAAGACGGTTACCTATATACTCTCAGAGCCGTCTGTTGAATCAGAAGAACAGTAAGGAGGAGTGAAAATGAAAAAATCTAAATTATTATCAGTTGTTTCGCTTTTGCTCGTTCTTGTTCTCTCTTTCGCATCCTGCGGTGAAAAGCCCGGAAGCGCAAAAAGAGATTACGACCCCGAAGCAGCGGTCACTGTTGAGCCAAAGCTTGAAAACTTTATAAAATTCAATTTTGAGTCCTTCCGTCCTTCTTGGGAAACCAAGATTCTTAACAAGACGTACGGAGAAGTCGTTTCTTCTGTTGACGACTACACAGTTTTCCGCAAGGAAAGCAAAGACTACTTAAACAACCTCACGGAAGAGTACACCATTTATTCTCTTGAAGAATGCAAGGTTGTTACAGTAATCAAGAATACATACCCCGATGAATTCAACGGCACGGATGAGCACGGCAATCCGTATCGTCCCGCAAAGACTCTCGACGTAAGAGCTGAGATGTCCGGAGATACGGTATATTTCGTTGCTAAATATACCTGCTATACACCGATAGATGAAGAAATCATAGAGGATGAGGAGCTTGATCACAGCTACTCGGAGTCCTTCTATGCAGACTTCTACGATGTCAGCGGAACCTGTTTTGCCACCTCCACCGTTACAGACCGCGGTGAATTTGACGACGGTGATGACCACTACGATATAATTTCCTTCGGTAAAACCGTAGGAATATTCAGAGTTGGCGATTCCTCACTTGTTAAGGTAATAAACGGAGAAACAAATAAAATCCCGCTTCCCGACTACGTAAACGATAAGTACTGCTACTACCTCGATGTTAACAGAGGTGTTGTTGACTCCTCGTTCTACGGCTCAAGAGGAGCTATACAGGTTTACGACTTTGATGGAAATCTTGTTCTTGATTACAACTACTCCTACAGAGAAGGCGTACAGCACAACGCGAGTGTTTTGGACAACGGAGATATTCTTCTTCAAACCGTTGCCATGACAGATTCCCTTGAATACGATATATTCATGATGGGACAAAATTTTGTATTCTCTACTTACATCATTGACGTTGAAACCGGCTCTGCTAAAGAGGTTGATTTTGACTACGTTGTAAATGATGTTATGACAAGAGCCGACTTCCTAAAGGAAATGGAAGAGGAAAATATAGGCGTTTCGGATTACGTACGCAACGTTGGTATGGCTATAAAAGTAGACAAAGAAACAAAAACCGTTAACGAGGAAGAAATTCTAATTTTCTTTGACAGTCTGCTCAATATCAACTTTGAGTATACCGGCGAGCTTGAGTACGGTGCATCGATGTTTGATGATTATACCGTGCTTAAGGGCGGATATCTTCTTATGGATATCGAAAACGGTGCAACCGAAAGAGCAATCTTTACAGACAAAGGCGAATTTGTTTGTTACGTGCCTGACGATGCTATCGTTGCAGAGGACATCATTATTAACGGCGAAACCGTTTTCGACCTTAAGATGAACAAAATCTGTGATTTGAATATGGATTGGGCTAACCAATACGAAAACATCAATTATAAAGGTACTGTCGGAACTTATCTTGTGTTTGACTGCTCCTACATCACAACCGTAAACGACTATCCCGAGCTTCGTCATACAGTACAGTTTATCGGAACAACATCTGACTCTTATTCCTCGAGCTACTCCAATATGACCGTATCCGAAATTGTTGACGGATTCGCAATACTTTATGATTACGAAAACAATGAATACAACATAATCATTGACGGCGCACAGCGCATCTGCACAGTAAATTCTTACAACATTCCATCAATTACCGAATTCAAAAATTCCTACGTTATCGAAGCTTATACAAGCGAAGGTACAATAATTATGCAAGTTGTAAAAACTTCTGTGAATGAAAAAGAAGAGGAAGGAGGACATGAAAAGTGGTAAAAAGAACTAAACTATCAGCTTTTATCTCACTGTTGCTCGCCTTTGTAATGCTTCTTACAGCATGTAGTGATCCGGACTCGTCTGCCACCGTTGACGAACAAAGCAAAGAGGGTCTTTTCCCCGGAATTGAAAGCATTGAAAGTGCGAACAATTACTCCGATGCACTTGCAAAATGGACGCAGTACATAGAATATGCTGCTCCCGAAAAAGCGCCCGTTTTAACCGGAAATCTTTTTGAAGCAGATAACGTGGTTCACGTTTCCGAAAATCTTATAGTATCTGAAAAAACGGAGAACAACACCATAGAGATTCCTGCAGCAGAAGAGAATGCCGACCCAACAGAAAAGCTTGTCAGCACAACCAAGACAACAAAATGGTTTAAGACTGACGGAACTTTATTGAAGTCTTTCGTTTCGAGTCTTCCCGAGTTCCCCACAGATGCAAGCTACGATATGTCATCTAACGTATCCTACAGCTTCGACTATGATGCTTTCGGCTTTATTCTCGTAACCGAAACGCGTCTTGTGTTAAAAACCGCTGAGGAAGACGAGGAAGCTCCCGACCCCACACTTTACACAAGCTATGAAACAGTAGTTAATTACGACTACTACAATGCTGACGGCTCTGTTTTCCTTGAAAATCTCGAGCAAAAGCTCTCTATACGTTATCCCGACAACGCAGCAGCAATCAATGCCGGCTACTACCTAATCGACTCCAAGGATAAAACTTTCCTTATGAACGGCGATGCAGAGGTTGTAAAAACGTTCGAGCTCGGAATGGAATACAACATTCCCGTATACAGCGAGACGAGTATAACAGTCGGTGCTCCGGGTGGAGATTACGCATACTTCACAAACGGCACATACAACTATGTTCTTACAGAGCAGCAGGCAATTATGATGCCTATGGGCGACCTTGTTGCCTACGTTGTTCCCGGCTTAACCATTACAGTATCCGATTCCGACTGGAATCCTGTAATAAGCTATGAATCAAACTGCTATGCTGTAGCGGGATATGCAGTTCTTACCGGAGGAAATGTTTACATTTGTGAATACAGACAGCTCCAGAGCGATGCTCAGGAATACGACATAGCTTCCGGCGAAGAAAAATTCAATATCCATCACGTTATAATCAATGTAAAGGATAAGACCGTAAGCGAAATCGAGCGTAATTTTGTTGCTCAAAAGCTTTTCAATGAAACAACAAAGAAAATTAATTCCTTTACAAGCTTAATAACACTTAATGCAAGCAGTCTTGAAGATGCACTTCTTAACTCTGTTAACATTAAGGGTGACTACATTCTTGCATCTATCAACAAGTTTGAAAACGGCGCACTTAATTCAAATACTGTATATGCTATTCTTGATAACGAGCTCAACATAGTAGCAGAGCTTCCCTCGATAACTCCCGACCAGCTCTTCTATCCCGGTTATCTTAACGCTTCTACCGTTATCATCACATCAAGAGCTGTAGACAATAAAATAGTCTACTTTGCTATTGATACCGCTACCGGTCAGATAAAGCTTCATCCCGAGGATTACAACGACCTTATTGTAACCGATTACGGTTATCTCTACAACGATAAGCTTTGGAGCAAGGATTGGACGGTTATTCAGGATTATGACGAAGTTACACATTCCGATCTTCGTGTAATAAACGGAAAGATATACTATACAGATTTGTACGGAAATGTTGTACGCGTAGATGTTGATCCCTACTACAACTATCCGACACAGACTCCAATGCACTATTACACCTATGAAGAAGGATCTGAAGATGGCGGAAGAATCAACAGCAACAACGATCTTATATTCCGTCACTCTGTAAATGGAGGATACTATACTCAGGTATGCAACATAAACGGCGAGACAATTCTTGAGTATGCTGATGAGTACATTTACATCTATAGCGACAAACTCGCTATGAACATACAGCATCACCGCACCTTCGTTATACAATCCATTATAGAAACCGAAACAGGATATATCGCAACAGTGCTTGTTTCGCAAGAGAGACTCACAAGCGATTTTGAGACTTCCGGACTCCCGGATTTCGAAAGTCACTATGAGTACTACATTATTAAGTAATTGAAAGGAGAGCTAATTATATGAAACGCAAAATTATTTCTTTGATTATTTGCGCGGCTTGCCTGATTTCCGTACTTGCTTCCTGCGGCGGCAGCACCGAGGTTTGCGATACCTGTGTTGATGCAGATAGAAACGCTGCATGTGACGTTTGCGGTACTACCGTAGTCACGGTTGTAGAAAAAGTTCCCACAGAGGAAGAGGAAGTACAGACAGTCGTATCGGCTATTCCGAACACCTCAAAGCTTGGCGATATCATATCGCTCACAGTATCGGAAAATGCAATTCCCACAACAGTTAAAACATATCCGACAATAACCTCAGCAACAAGCAACTATGCACTTGTGTACGTTATTACATATACGGAAACAGTAACTGAGGATGCCGAAAATGAAGCAAACAACACCTATAAGGATGTTTACAAGCTTTATGACATTCTTAACGACAAGGAAGTTTTCTCCGCTGAATCTAACGTATACACCGAAGCTACAGCAGAAAACAGAACTCGCTTCGAAATCTCGGGTATACGTTCTCCATTGTCCGTAAATACACTCTTGGCTTTCGAGGTTGTTAAGAAATCCTACGAACCGGACGTTGATTATCCCGAACATATGGTGCAAAAAACAACTTATGCTTACTACACCCGCTCCGGCTCTGTAATAAGTGCAGCTTCCGAAGAGAACAGTTGCCGTTCTTATCAGGAAAAAGACGGTCTTGCAATACTTCTTTTAGGTGATACCTACTACATTTATGACCTGGAAACAGAGAAAACCGTTCACACAGTACAAAAAGATGCCTACATCGCGCGCCCTCACTTTGATGCAGTTCGTGCAAACTACGGATTCGTAAAGATGAACGGTAAGGTATACGTATATGACCTTACAAAATGGATTGAATGCGTATACAGCTATGAGCTTCCCTCTCATTATACAAACTGTGATGTTTTCTATCTTGAAAACGGCAACATTCTCGTTCAGGGATTCAATCTTCTTCAGTCATCAAGCATTAACTACGATATACTTCTTGGCGACAACAAATACGATATGAAGTATATACTTGTTGACATCGCAACCAAGGAAGCTAAGGAAGTAGAATTCGGATATTACATCACTTCCTGTGACACACCTCTTAACATGGGCCTTGAAGAATTCTATACAACGAACGTTAAGAACATTATAGAAATGCAGACAATAGTAAATAAGCTTCCCGCTAAGGAAATCACTGTTGTAGCAGATAATTCCCTTGGTATCGTCACAGAAATCAAGTCTCTTCTTCCCGAGCTTACAGATATGGAAGATGATTCGTTGGTATTGGCAGAAAACAGAATGCTCGTTACCATCAAATACGGTGAGGGCTCAACAGTTCTTAAGATACTCAACGAAAAGGGAGAGGCAGTTGCCACCGTTCCTTCCGGTGCCAGATTCTACGATGGCTTCATCATGATCAACGGCAAGTATTATGACTTCGATATGAAGCTTGCATTTGACCCCGAAGCAAGTGAAATGACAGTTGAAGAACAATACGAAAATTACCTTCTTCTTGATAAAGACGGTGATACTTACTTCTGGACACTTGGACTTGAAGCTCCCCAGCTTATCGTTGATTCGCTCAATGAAGAAACTGAGGGCACTACCGTAACTCAGAGAATCACAATTGAGAATGAATACGGCTTCGTGGTTGAAACAGTTACCACAACTGCGGGCGACGAGGGACCTGTTGTAACACGTTCCTACACGCTCTTCAACATCAACGGTCAAAAGGTTCTCACTTCTGAAAAGAGCATTGAGAACGTAATGTTTAACCGCGTTCAAAACGTTTTCTTCATCTACATTGAAGACGGCTCAATTGCTTTTGCAAAATAAAATCTCACGGTTTTAAGACGCGCTGATGCGCCCCTAAAGTAAACCGGCTACAAGAGGGCTTTCGCAGACATTCTGCGAAAGCCCTTGTATTTTGCTTATAAATTAGGTAAAATATATTTAATAAACTTTTCATACGGAGACATAAAGTGAAAATATTTAAAAAATTTTTGCCTGCACTGCTCTCTTTTTTGCTTCTGTCAGCATGTGCCCCTTCTGCATCATCCAATCCCGGATACCGTCAAATATCCTCTGAGGAAGCCGCAAAAATGATGGCAACTGAGAAAAACTATATAATCCTTGACGTACGCAGACCCGACGAATATGCCGAAGGTCATATACCCGGAGCAATTAACATTCCAAACGAAGAAATAGGTGCGGAAGAAATAGCAGAGCTTCCCGATAAGTCGCAGCTAATACTCGTATATTGCAGAAGCGGAAGACGAAGCAAAGAAGCATCCGAAAAGCTTGCGAAGCTTGGATACACGAACATAGTTGAGTTTGGCGGTATCCTCAATTGGAAAGGCGATATAGTGCTTTATTAAAGAGAGGTATAAATGACAAAAGGAGCTCAAAACGAGCTCCTTTTTACGTGCTTGAAAAACCTTGGGATTTGTGTTATAATATCGCATTTCAAAATAAAAAGCGCCCCAAAAGCATCGGCGAAATATCCGATACCTTTTTGATCAAGATTTGTTCTGACCGATTGACAAATCTCAAAAATCGGTGTATAATATAATACGCAAAAGCGAACGGTAATACAGTTCGCACTTACGAATAATACAAAACGCCTATTTGAGAGGTTAAAAATGGATTATATCAGTATAGACGAAGCCGCTAAAAAATGGGGGCTTTCAAAAAGATTTGTTCAGGTTCTTTGTGCGAACGGAAGAATAGAAGGAGCGACCCGTTTGGGTAGAGCGTGGATGATTCCGCACAATGCCAAAAAGCCAATTGATGGCAGAACCAAGGCGGCAAGGTCCAAACGTGACGCAGATATGCCCCTTCCTCGTAAAACGCCTTTTCTTTATATGACAGATCTCTATAACACGCCCGGAACTGCTGACGATATAGGTGAAAACCTTGCGTTCAACCACGAAGCTCGAGTGCTTTTTGAAGCTGAGGTCGCATACTCTCGTGGAGATATTGACAAGGTGTACGAAAGCGCAAACTACCTTCTGAATAAGCACTCCGGCTTCTATGCCGTTCTATCGGCAGGTATGCTTCTCGCTTTGTGCGCGATTTGGAAAGGTGATATTGAAATGTGGCGTAAAGCTAAGATACATATATCCGAAGCACCTGCCAAAAACGAC
>JAZSJG010000102.1:0-2348 GCA_045534215.1 Eubacteriales bacterium | reverse complement strand
ATATGCACCTCCAAAAGTGTATAGCTTTTGAGGTGCATATCATACCTATTCTCTCTTTTTTGAAAATCATTCCGTTGTCATCGTTATTTCGGTATCCCTGAAAAAAGCATAACTACTTGGAGTTGAGAAATAAAGACGGTGGTCGGGATTGTTATAAATTCTTATAAACTCAGGGGGCTTTGTGGGGTTATAGTTTACATTGTAATTATACGAAGCTGTCGAAGACGCCCCCTCGGTTACAAAGAAGAGCTTTGAATCCTGAATGTTTGCACTCGGAGAGAGTGCCGATTGATTGTAACCGCTCGAGTTTCCGTTCTTAATATAGCTTGTGAAAGAAGAATCGGTTGTATTGTTTACCAGATACACGCTTATATTTTTACGGGGTGTTCCATCGGCATACTCTACCCGTATATTATCTATCACTATATTCGGGAATACGCAGGTATATCCGAAATTATGGTTAGACCACGTGTAGTTTACAATGTACGGACTGTTATCAGTTCTTAAAGCACAGTCCTTGATTGTTACAGTACCGTCAAAGGTAGAACCGTAGTCACTGCGCAAGGTAAAGACTTTCGTCGCCTCGATTATAGTGTTTTCAATAAGAAAATCACCGCCACCGATAAGATTTATAAGAGCGACCTGCGAATTGACTATCTTTCCTCCGTATACACCTGCATGGGCATCATAGCGAGATAGCATACATGTATCATATTCCATGTTTTTGCAGTAATTAGAGCCACCTATGCCCCAATAGGTGTACATACCCGTTTTATATGATTTAGAGTATGCGGTTACCTTATCGTCCTCAAGGCCATCGCCATCGGTATCGAGGTACACGTAATAGTTTGACTGAGTACAGTTTTTGAAGTATATACCGTTTGAATATCCGGCACCTATTCCGTACGTACCGCCGCCAAAATATCTGCGGGAAATCACCTTGCAATTTTCAAGTGTTACGTTATTGGTATTCTTAACGTAGAAAAATCCCCTGTAAGGATATCCTGTAAGTCCTCTGTACTGTTCCTCCACGGTAAACTCATGGGATGCCCTGTGCTCAACACCCAAAAGCAGAGTGTTGGGACGCTCTATTGACATACCTCTTTCTATGTACTTGTTCGATTTGCTTAAGACATATTCCGATGCCTTTGTGGTCTTATTTCCATTTTCATCAGAATAATATGGCTTATTTTCATAGAAAACAAGTCCAAGCTCACGGACGAGCTCCCTTTCCGACTCCCCCTTGTATGATATACCGTTATTTGTAAGATACGAGGAGTCTGTACGGCAGGCAACGGTATAGAAAACACCTCCCTGAAGAGTTATCGGCTGAACATCCGCTCTGATTACGGTTATCGATGTAACCTTGCTGTAATCGAGCATAATCGAAGTGGTAGGATCGATATTTCCGTCCTTATCTACAAGTACACATTCAACCTGTTCCTTTCCACTATTGGCATTTGAACCGTAACGAATATAGTTTCTGTGGGTGTTGTTGTATATCTGTAAAAGGGCGGGATAACCGAGTCCCAAGTCAATTTTGGTCGTACTCGGTCCTACGTTTTTAAGAGAGGTAACTCGTGAATCGGTTATGGTAATGTTATCGTAATCGGAAGCAATAACGAAGACATTTGTGACAAACATCGAATCGGAGGTTGTCAAGGTCTCATCATCAATCAAAAATGTAGCTCCATCCCATACCGTGTCAGTTTTTATCACAATTTGCTTTTGAATTCCGTTTATTTTTGTCGAAGAAATATAGTAGGTTTTTCCGGGGTTTGCGTATACTGTGTGACGTTTTGTCTGGTTGGCAACAAGATGCGCTTCCATTATTGCGGCAAAGTCGTTTGTGCCTGACGCACCCGCACTTTCGGCATACGTTCCGTCGGGCAAAAGAGTTTCATTCAATTTACCGTTACCCACTGCACCGAAATCTGAATAATAAATTATGTCGGTGTTGTAATTTTTAGAGAATCCAGAGGGAAAATCTGTAGTTTTAGATATTGTCTTTATATATTCGTCTACGAAATTTTGGACACCACCGCTGATAAAGGACTCATATTCGCTTCTCAAAACCATAGAGCCGTTTGCATCTATGCTCACTTTGAAATCGTAGTTAAGATTACGGTTTTCACCGTCAACAACATAAAGCTTTATATATTTTTCCGTCGATGCAGAAGAAACTATTTTTAACTCTGCGCCAAGGTGCTCTTTAAGCGCTGCTGCAAGAAGCTGGGCTGCTTCAATTTCCGCTTTGCTTTTTGCCTCAATTTCATATTCTGAAATGTCGGTTTTATCAATGGTCACCTTGACGGGTGAAATTTTATCGCTATACGATACAGCGTAGC
>JAZSJG010000020.1:0-2284 GCA_045534215.1 Eubacteriales bacterium | reverse complement strand
ATCCAAGAACTATTTTGTGTTCCCGGATATGTATATCTTTCTCTTTCGGACATTCCTGTCGCCGAGGAAGACCGAGCAGTACTGGTTCAAGTAATAGAGGGAACAAAGGAAGAGATATTGTCAGCCGACTATGATACACTGTTTGACCAATCAGCTAATATCTCCAATATCTCAACTGTACTCATGGCAATGAAATTCTGCCAAGGAACAGATTGCGATGATATAAATAGGATAATGTCAAAATGCTTGTCTCTGTTTTCCGAAAATTGTGCTGCTCTTTGGGGGGCAAGTTTTGACCCTCAGTGTGGAAACCGAGTTAAAGTATACATAATAGGTATGTATTGAATTCTGACTATTTCATTAAAAAGGGGGCTGTCTCAAATGCGAAAAAAATCGTTTTTGAGGTGGCTCTTTTTCTGTGCGAGCAAATGGAATAGATATAAAAAACAAAAGAGCCCCTGAATTGAGGCAAAAATGAGTATAAGGAAAAAGAGGATCGTAAAAATCCACGTTTCAACGTCGTTATTTTGTTGTAAAAGTGTTACGCTAAGATGCTTTTAATCGGAACAGATCCAGTCCAAGTCGTCCTTTTTTCCTTCGGTTGCAAAGTTTTTCGATATTAAAAGCAAAAGCGAGCAGGAAGAATTGTGTCTCAATGTTCTTCTTTCCCCTTGTAAGGAAACGTCTGAAACCGTAATCTTCTTTAATAACACCGAATACACCTTCGACCTGAATAGATCTGTTCATACGCAGAAGCGTTCCTTCGTCACTTGCCAACGCTTCAAGCACCTTAGGCCGATATTCGTTTAACACTTGATTTACTCTGACCGTTCTGTAACCCGCTTTTGATTTGTGGCACTTGTCTCTGTGCGGGCATCTTCCGCATTTGTCGTTACTGTAATATCTCGTAGATACTGTATAACCGTTTTCGGTGGTCTTAGTGCTCTCTCTTCTGAATTTCAATTTTCTGCCGTCGGGACAAGTATATTCGTCTTTAATTGCATCGTACTTCATATTTTCGACAGCATAGAGGTTTGTTTTGTACGTCTTCTTTTTGCTTATCTCGTAATTCGTTGGTTTGATAAAGCAACTTTGCCCGTTTTCCTCAAGATACAGGTAATTCTCACTGCTCTCATATCCTGCGTCGGCTACGATCTGCTCAAACTTCCTTTTTGTATGGTTTTTTATTCTGTTAAGAAACGGAATTAAAGTACCTACGTCACTCCTGTCAGAAAACGAACCGATTCCGACTATGTATTCACTTTCCACACCGATCTGTATGTTATATCCCGGCTTGAGCTGACCGTTTCTCATATAATCTTCCTTCATGCGCATGAAGGTGGCATCAACGTCCGTTTTGGAATAACTGTTTCTTTTGCCGCACTTACCAAGATGTGAATAGTATTCATTTCTTTTGCTGATATATGCTTCTGCGGTTTCAACATCTCTTTGCAGCTGCGTTTTGTACTTTCCTTTGCCGGATACAAAGGTCATTTCCGTCCACAGAGCTTGTTTCAGCAGACTCTCGCAACAATCTTCTATTGTTATGAATTTGCTAAAGCCGTACCTTTCGGACATCGCGATTAGAAAAGCATCAATTTTTTGATTAAGCTTTTTCAGGTTCTTTTCAACAGCTTTTTTCCATACGAACGTATATTTGTTGGCATACGCCTCTATTTTGGTTCCGTCCACGAACAGATTCTTGAATTTGATCTCACCCATTTCATAAAGCTTTTCTACAAACTGATAGAAAAGTCCTTCCATAACGTCGGACAATCTCTCGTCCTGAAATCTTGAGATCGTAGCATGACTCGGTGCAGGCTCTCCGTTGAGAAGCCACATGAAGCGGATATCCGTTTTGCACGCTTTGGCTATATCTCTGCCCGAATACATATGCTCCACGTATCCGAACACAAGTATCTCAAACATTGTTATGGGATTTAATTTCCTCCATACTCGAACGTATGTATTGAATAGCTCTGTGTAGTCGAGGCTCTCGCATATTTCGGCTACGGTAAACACGAAATCTCCCTCGGGAATTTTTGCTGTGAAATCGAACGGCATTACTACTTGATTTTTGTCTCTCATTGTTGTATAATATCCTTACTGCTTTTGTTGTTGGTTTTTTGTAGCAATTAAATTATACAACAAAGCGAGCGGTTGTTCAATGCCTTTTGGCATCAAACAACCGCTTTTCTTCTTTCTTTGGACTATCTTAATGAGACTGCCCCTTTTGTTCATTGTTCTTTTTCTACGTTCAGTGCAACATGGCGTTCATATGGGG
>JAZSJG010000004.1:0-26364 GCA_045534215.1 Eubacteriales bacterium | reverse complement strand
GCTTCACGAATATTAGCACCAATAGATATCGCCCTACTCTCCAACACATTGATAAGAGAATAGTGCCCTTTAATGCCGTCAGTCACTTTCAAAATACTTACTGCAAAATCCATAGATAAATCTGCAAGCTTATTTTCTGCCATAATTATCACCTCGACTTAAATATAGCACAAATTCTAAAGAAAAACAATAATGAAATCCTGCTCTGCAGGATGAAATCCAAACGAGTTTGGATGAAATCTTTGGTGTTCCACCTCAGATGAAATCAAAGCCGCCTCTAGTAACCCCGCGTAGCGAGATTTCATCGCATAGCGATTTCATCGACCAAAGGTGGATTTATTCCGACGGAGGCGGATTTAACTGAAAAAGACTCAGAATTGTATCCAATCCTGAGTCTTTTTCTGGTGGAGGCGTGGGCTTTAAAACCGAACACCGCCATCGTGGTATGAAGCTTGGCATAGCACCGCATTTCCCCGATGATTGGGGGCGGCAACTTGCCGCTGGTGGAACCGACGGGAATCGAACCCGTGTCCGAAGACCGATTAATATAACTTTCTCCGTAGGCAGTCAATCTATTAAAATTCCCGCATCAAAGTGCCGATTGACAGGCGCTTATCAGGGTAGCTTCTTATTGCGTGACCGATACAGAAGCAACTTTCGGTTCACGTGCACTACTGATTTGACGCACGGCGAGAGTCGTAGTCCTCTCTCACGGTACGGGCGGTATTTTTACCGCATCACAGCTTACGCTGCAAGAGCAACAGTTTTGTTGTCGTTTATTATTTAGGTTGGACATTTTGACGGGATTATCCTGCCCGCTACGCTTATCATACCTTTCTGTCCCCGTCGAAACCATTACGGTCCCATAAGGAAAACGGTTGCTATATTAGTATAATAAAATTTTTCGCTTTTGTCAATTCTTTTCACTTAATTATTGACCGAAAATTATTGCATTTATTTCACTTTTATGATAAAATAACGATATATTTGAGAAAATACCATAAACTTTTACCAAAGGATTTTCTTATTATGAGCTTTTCAAATTTTTTTAAACATATACGCCTTGTTTCAAAGCACAAGCACGAAGTGCTTAAGAACTGTGCAAAATGCGGCATATTCTGGCAAGGTGTTACGCATGATTTTTCAAAATTTTCTCCTTCCGAATTATTTGAAAGTGTCAAGTATTTTCAAGGCAATCGCTCCCCCATAACAGCTGCAAGACGCGACACGGGTATGAGCTATGCGTGGCTGCACCATAAGGGGCGCAACAAGCACCACATTGAATACTGGCTTGACACCGACTGTGAAATCCAGCCGATTATGCCATACAAGTATGCCGTAGAATGCATCTGTGACAAGATAGCTGCAACAAAAACATACAACGGAAAAGAGTACAGCAACGACAAGCCGCTTCTTCATTGGTTAAAATACGGTAACAAGGTTCAAGGCAACCCAAAAACCATGGCATTTGTAGAGCGAGTATTTTACGACTTGAAGGAACACGGTGAAAAACATATTTTGAACAAAAAATATATGTGCAAGACATACGATGAAATTTGCAACAAATAAAGCAGCCGACCAAGATTTATCTGGTCGGCTGCTTTTTGTTCTTATCTTACGATTTCTATATTTCCGTTTTCATTTTTTACAGATGAGGAAAAGAACTCTTCAAGCACACGCACAAGCATACCTAGATCCTCTGCGCCTGCGGTTTCATTTGCAGAGTGCATCGCGAGCTGTGCAAGTCCGATATCGATAGTTGGCACAGACACAACTGTGTTTGATATTGAACCGAGAGTTGAGCCGCCCGGAATATCCGCTCTGTTATAATATGTTTGAGTTTTAACACCGCACCTTTCGCACAACAGAGAGAATACCGCTGCCGAGACTCCGTCTGTTGTATATCTCTGATTGGCATTTCTCTTGATAACGACTCCGCCGTTAAGCACAGGGGCATTTTCTGCATCCGAAAGCTCGGGATGATTAGGATGCTTTGCATGAGCGTTGTCAGCACTTATCATAAATGAATTTGCCAGCATTCTAAGATACGACTCCTCGCTGCCTGCGATACGCCAAAGGACATCCTTCAAAAATGTTGAAGCAGCTCCCTGCTTGGTAGAAGAGCCAACCTCTTCGTTATCAAATACGGAAAGCACGGGTATCGATGCCTTGGGATTTGCCTCAACAAATCCTTCATATGACGCAAACACGCACTCTAAGTCATCAAGACGAGGCGAAAGTATAAAATCCTCATTGAATCCAATCATTTTCCCTTCATCTCTGTTATAGAGGAAAAGGTCGCTGTCTATTATGTCGTCCTTGTCGACACCGAGCTTCTCGGATATGCAAGAAACAGTTATATCCTCTGCACCGTGTAAAGAAACAAGGGGAATTAAATCTACAGCCGGATTGAATTTATATCCTTCGTTAACACCCCTGTTCAAATGAATTGCGACGCTGGGAATTACTGCAATATCCTTATCAATATTTACAAGAGCTGTCTTTATGCCAACAGGGGTACGAATTATCACCCTGCCTGCAATAGACAATGGACGGTCAAGCCATGAATAATATATCATTCCGCCGTATTTTTCTACGTCAAGTCTTGTATACGCACCAAGCTTCTTTCCGGTCGCCTTAACGTGAAAAGCCGGAGAATCACTGTGGGAAGCGGAAATCATAAACCCACCTGACTCCGAATTTGCGACAAAAGCAATAAGAGAACTTCCGTTTCGCGTTACAAAATATTTTCCCCCGTCTGAAAGCGTCCATTCCTGAGATTCTGAAAGCTCGGAAAATCCATTTTCCAAGAGCATGTTTTTTACTGTATCTACTGTATGATATGCAGTGGGAGAATTTTTAATAAACTTAAAAAGCTCGGAATTTATATTCATTTTACCTATCTCCGTGAATTTTTAAATATATTTTACTACCTAAATAAAGAATTGTCAACTTAACTGTTGAAAATTTCTACTTTTTGGTATAAAATATATGTGTGAAAGAAAAGGAGCTTGTTATGTTAGATATTAAAGAGTATAAAGAATCGAAAAGGGTTTTTGATTTTTTTGAAGAAATTTCCGCAATACCACGCGGCTCTACAAACACGGTGCCCATTGCCGATTATCTTGAGAATTTTGCAAAATCTCGCAGTCTTTGGTATTACAGAGACAAAGCGGATAATGTTATTATAAGAAAAGCGGCAACTTTGGGATATGAAAGCAGGCCCACTATAATTTTCCAAGGTCACACAGACATAGTTGCTGATAAAGCAAGTGGCTGCATCAAGGACCTTGAAAACGAAGGGCTTGACATCTACCGTGACGGTGATTTCATACGTGCCAGAGGTACAACTCTCGGTGCTGACGACGGTGTCGCAATAGCTTATGCACTCGCAGTGCTCGACTCGGACGATATTGAGCACCCGGAATTTGAAGCACTTTTCACCTCGGATGAGGAAATCGGGCTCCTCGGTGCTGATGCCTTAGATACAAAGCATCTTAAGGGACGGTTGCTTGTCAATATTGACTCGGACGACGAGGGGGTTTTTACCGTCGGCTGTGCAGGAGGATTGAGAACCGACACCGTTATTATGACAGAACGAGAAAAGTGTAATTCTGATTTTTGGAAAATCACAGTATCAGGATTAAAGGGCGGACACAGCGGTGTTGAAATAGATAAAGGAAGAACTAATGCAGTAAAGCTGCTTTGTGAGCTGCTGCTTAACCTTGATGGACTCCAAATATCAAGCATATCGGGAGGAAATGCAGACAATGCAATTCCCAGATATGCCGAATGCGTTTTTGCATTAAATGAAACAGAAGCAAAACGTATTCCCTCGTTAATTGATGCTTTTGTAAAGAAACACTCAAAAACAGAGGAAAATATCAAAATTTCATTTGAAAAGCAAGACACGCCCCATACCGTGTTGAAAAATCCGTTTACAAGCCGTGTGCTTGAATTTATTTCCGCTGTACCGAGCGGAGTTGTGAAAATGTCAACTGAAATACCCGGTCAAGTAGAAACATCTGCAAATCTTGGCGTTGTTTCAACAACCGACACCTCGGTTGAAATAGCGGTTTCGGTGCGCTCTTCCAAAAATGAGGAAAAGAGAAGGTTGGTTGAAGGTATCGAAGCTCTTGCAAACAAAATTTCCGCCGACTTCACAAAGCGAGGAGCTTATCCGGCTTGGGAGTATCGCGAAAATTCTTATTTGCGCGACGTAATGGTTAAGGTCTATACTGAAATGTATCAAAAACAGCCATCGGTTATAACGATTCATGCAGGACTCGAATGCGGAATTTTATGCAATAAAACCGAGGGGCTTGATTGTGTTTCAATTGGTCCTGACAACTTTGATATTCATACACCGGAGGAGCACTTATCCATATCGTCGACTATCAGAGTGTGGGAATACTTAAAAAGACTTTTGAAATCTATATGAAAGAGGATTAGATAATGAAAAAAACAAGATTAAAGAAATACGCAGAATTAATCGCAAAATGCGGAGTTAATGTTCAAAAAGGTCAAGAGGTTATAATATCAGCAGAGCTTGACCAGCCCGAATTTATTAAGCTTTTGGTGGACGAATGCTACAAGGCGGGCGCATCAAAGGTCACTGTTGAATGGAGCTATCAGCCACTTACCAAGTCACACGTTAAATACCGTTCACTTAAGACACTCTCAACACTTGAAAAGTGGGAAATTGAAAAGCTTGAGCATCAAGCACAGGTGCTTCCTTGCAAAATTTATATAATGTCAGAGGACCCTGATGGACTTGCCGGTATAAATCAAAAGAAATTTGCTAAGGCAAGTGCGGCAAAGGGTAAAATCATAAAGCCGATACGAAACAAAATGGACAACAAATATCAGTGGTGCATTGCGGCTGTTCCCGGAAAGGACTGGGCTAAAAAGCTCTTCCCCAACCTTAGAGCGTCCGTTGCCGAAGAGATGCTTTGGGAGGCAATACTTTCTACCGCAAGGGTAACCGATGACCCAATCAAAGAGTGGGAAAAGCATAATGCTAACCTTTCAAAAAGATGCGAGTATCTCAACAACCTCAAAATTAAGGAGCTTATTTACAAGGCGTCTAACGGCACCGATTTGCGCGTAGGTCTTATTGCCGAGGCACTTTTCTGTGCAGGCGGTGAGAATGCACTTGGAAGCAATATATATTTCAACCCCAATATTCCAACAGAAGAGACATTTACTTCTCCCAAAAAGGGTGAAGCAGACGGAATAGTTTATTCTTCCATGCCGCTTTCCTATGCAGGACAGCTTATAACTGATTTCTGGATGAAGTTTGAAAACGGAAAGGTTGTGGACGTTGGTGCTAAAGAAAACGAGGCACTTCTTCGCGAAATGATTTCAATGGATGAGGGTGCTTCCTATCTTGGTGAATGCGCACTTGTTCCCTATTCCTCTCCAATAAGAGAAAGCGGACTTCTTTTCTACAACACACTCTTTGACGAGAATGCAGCTTGTCACCTTGCTATAGGACGCGGATTTACAAACGTCATCCGCAACTATGAGAATTACACTACAGAACAGCTTCATAACATGGGCATAAACGATTCAATAACTCACGTTGACTTCATGATTGGCACAAAAGACCTTTCAATCACCGCAGTTACAGAAAGTGGAGATGAGGTTAAGATTTTTGAAAACGGTGAATGGGCATTTTAGTCTGATTTAATTTTAATAAAAAATGGGCGAGGACACCTCAGTTGGGTATCCTCGCCCTGTTGCTTTGTAAATTTAGATTTCTATTTTTATCATGCCGTCACATAAAGAAAGATTTGTGCCATATGGAGTAGAAAGTCGCACTAGAGTTTCGAATATTCGGTTAGCATCCTCGCCATTTGCATAAGACGGAAGTCCATTCAACTCTCCTTCTTTTTCAAAACCGAGAGAAATGGGCATCATTTCAAGCTTTATAAGCTTGCCGTCCGAAAATTCCATATAAGGAATAACCGACAGGAAGTTGCACTTATCCGTCTGCAGCCCGATTTTTCCGTTTTTAGAGCGCGCCATAAGTCCTTCCATGGCTGTTGCATTTATATCCACTCCATACTTAATCATAAAATCAGCAGGGAGTATCGGGACGAGCATTCCCTGATATATAAAGTCACCGAGCGAATAGAAAATAGGATGACCGTTGTAAATTTCAATAGGTCTTAACTGATGCGTTCCTGAGCCGATAATTGCGCATGCCCCTGCATCTATGCACGCTCTTGCTATCTCCTCTAAATATTCGGGGACATCCTCATGCCCTGTAAGTCCTATGTCATGGCAATGTATGAGAACGACGACATAATCGCAATATTTCCTTGCACAAATGATGTCATTTATGATTCTTGCCTTGTCTTTTTTATTACATTCAGTTCTCTTTTTTGAGCCGTCGTAGCAAAACTTCACACCGCCAAAATTAAACACGCCTTCAGGGTCGGGAAGCTGAAATCCTCCTTGGATAGAAAGATTTATTTTTGCGTTTATGGACGTTTTCTCAGCAATTTTGCGAAGATATGCAACCTCATCCTCTGTAATCGGGAAATAGGTTTCCTTGCCAAGATAGTTTACACCCGGACGTCCCTTTAAGCTTTCGGTTTCATATCCTGCTTTCGATGGGTCGCCAAAGGAAGTGTCGAATGCGAAAATAGCTATTTTCTTACCGTCTACATTCATTATTGCCGGAGCTGATGCCTCTTTAAGATTTCTGCCTGTACCCGAATGTAGAAGACCTCTTTTATCGAGCTCATCAATAGTGGATAAAAGACCGTGGTAAGAATAATCCATACAGTGATTATTAGCAGTTCCGTAATAGTCGAATCCGAACTTTGTCAAATCATCAAACACCCGCGGCTCAACATTAAGCCACGTTCCGCCGCTATACTGATTCGCATAGTCACCGTACTTAGAAACATTGGTTTCAAGGTTTGTAATTTTAACATCAGCTTTGCCTATATAATCGGATACAACTTTCAAATCAACCTTGTACTCCTTTGGCAATTTAGAAAGGAACAATGAGTCGCCCACGGCGCATATTTTAATAGAATTATTCATTTTTCCTCATTTAAGATTAGATAATCTCTTCTTTTTCTTCCTCTATTGCTTCGATTAAAATTGTGAGCTTTGTAACACGCTCCTCGTCCATTTCAGCTACTATGACGAAAATATTTTCATATCTGAAGCTGTCGCCCACATGAGGGTCAGAGTCGAGCATCTCTATAGCCCAACCGCCCATAGTAGTATATTCACATGAAAAATCTGATGGCTTTATTATATCTACCTCTTCAAAGAAGTCATCGATATTCATATCACCTATTACTTCGTATGTATTCTCTCCTGTAGCGAGGCACTCCGTGATAATAGTGTCGGTATCATCCCATATGTCTCCGACAAGCTCCTCTAGGATATCCTCCATTGTTACAACGCCAAGTGTTCCGCCGAACTCATCTATAACAATAGCTAGGTGCATTTTAGCTTCGCGCAGCTTTGCGAGTGCTGCCGGCAGCTTCATGGTCTTATGAAGCTTACATGGCTTAAGCAGTATTGAACGAATATCGGGATTTTTATCTTCAAGAGTTGCTTTGTAATATCTTGTCAGAGTGAGAATACCTATTATGTTGTCAATGCTATCCTCGTATACGGGAATTCTTGAAAACTGTGTTCTATCGTACAATACGGACATGTTTTCTTTGTCGTCGTCAATATCAATAGCCGTCATGTCTATACGGGGAGTCATTATTTTTTCAATCGTGGTATCACCGAAATCAAGAGTTGACTGTAAAAGCTCACCCTGCTCTTCATCTATTACTCCCTCCTCCTCTATTGTATCAATAATAGAGACGAGTTCCTCTTCTGTTACGGTTGGGGTGTCGTCTTTTTGGTCTTTTCCCCAAATTTTACGAAGCAAAAACAGAAGCGACATAATTATAAACACGAGAGGGGTGAGTATAATAGTGAGTATTCTTGTGGGAATTGCAACAAAACGTGCCACGGTGTCTGCATTTTGCTTTGCAAGAACCTTTGGTATAATTTCGCCAAATATAAGTATTACTACTGTAACCAAAATAGTAGCGACGGTGGATGCAAGCGCAACGCTATCCTTGAACAAATTCATTACTATCAAGGTTGTACAAGTAGAAACAGCTATATTGGCAAGGTTATTGCCTATAAGAATTGCGGAAAGTGCCTTAGTAAATTTTTCTGTAATGTCGTATGCTATTTTTGCAGTTCTGCTTTCGCCCTCTGCGGCCTTACGAAGACGCATTTTGTTAGCGGAATTAAAGGCGATTTCCGAAGCTGAAAAATACGCGGAAAGACAAATCATTACAAATATAACTACATATGCCCACCACATACGAGAAAAATGCTCTGCGAAAGTCATACGCTCACCTCCTCTTCGAGTTTAGAAGCTTTAAGCTCTGCTAAATCCTCTTCATCAAGGATGTGAACAACGACCTCTGTAACACGGCCATCCGTGACCGTTTTTGCAGTTATTTCAAGATTCTCATATACGAAAGACTCCTCTTCTTCGAGCAATCTGCCGTTGTTTTCAAGAATGAATGAAATAAGTGGCTTTGAAGCAATGGCTCGCGGTGCTTTACTAAGTCCCATTCTTTCATACGCATTTGATACAAGCATATGCGTATTTATCATGTATTTATTTCCGCCGAGTGCTTGGAAATTTGTATCTACAACATCTTCCTCGTCAAAAATCTCACCGACAAGCTCCTCGAGAATATCCTCGACAGTGACAAGACCAACGACCTTTTTATTCTCATCCTGAACAAGAGCCATTTGCAACTTATGCTGACGCATTTCTGTAAGCAAATCATCAATTTTTGCGTCCTTGCGTACTATGTACGGCGGATTCATAACAGAACGAAGCTGAACCTTAGGGTTGCGCTTATATTCTGCCAAAAACGTGCGTATGCGAAGTATGCCGATTATTCTGTCAGAATTTATCGCTCTTATCGGCAAACGCGAGTAATTAGTAACGCTTATGATGTTCAGTATTTCTTCCGTCGTTGCGTTAATTCTGATAAACTCAACATCCTTTTCCATTGTCATTATTTCATCAACGGTTGTTTTTGAAAATTCGAGAGCGGATTTAAGCATATCTCCCTGCTCTTCATCGACGACGCCCTCTTCTTCTGCTGTTTCTATTATTTCAGCAAGCTCATCTTCCGTAATTGTCGGACCGCATTCCTGCTTCGAGAACATTTTTGATGCCGTTTTTGAAATAAGATTAAAAAACGCAGCAAAAGGTGCGAGTATCTTGATTAAAACCTTTAACGACCCTTGGAAGAAAAGCGAAACACTTTCACTTCTGTCATTAGCAAAGCTTTTCGGAATCATTTCGCTAAAAAGAAAAATTATAAGTGTGCTTAACGCAGAGCAAATCATAGAAAAGGCAAATGAATCCAAAAAGTCCTGGGATTTTCCATATTTTTCACGAAAAATATCGGTTGCCAAAATCGTGAACACTGAAGCCCCTGCAATTTTAGTTACGTTATTTCCTATAAGAAGAGTCGTAAGTGCCCTCTCAAAATTGTTAAGAATGCAAATTACGCCTTTTGCCTTTTTATTATGTTCGTCTGCCATTGCTTTAATTCTAATTTTGTTTACTGCCGAAAAAGAGCTCTCGGTAGCTGCAAAATAAGCACCGCCTATAACACAAACAATGAACAAAATCCATAAGGGTATACTGTCACTACCCATGAGAAAAACCAACTCCTATCTCTTTTAATTTATTTTTATTTTATAGCATTAATATTAATTTTAGCACTACTACGCTCGAATGTCAATAGCAGCACTCAAAATAATCCGAAAGGCAGCACTGAAATATAAGGAGCTACAAATCCCGTCATTTCTCGATATAAAAGAATATTTTGAAAAATATATTTCCTTTTTACTAAAACTGTGATAAAATTAAATAAAAAAGGATTTTTTATATGCAATTATTTGATTTACCGTTCGGAAAGGAAAAAATGCCTCTTTTTATAGAAGACACAACTCCTGTAAATGTTCTTTTGTCAAATATCTCGGATTATAAGGAAAGCAGAGATGGGCTTGATATTGTAAGAGAAGCGATGAATAACCCTATAGGAACTAAAAAGCTCTCCGAGCTTTCTTGTGGAAAAAAGAAAATTTGTCTTATTGCTTCGGACCACACAAGACCTGTTCCGAGCAAATCAATAGTGCCTCTTATGCTCGAAGAAATCCGTCGCGGAAATCCTGAAGCGCAAATCACAATTTTAATTGCAACAGGACTTCACCGCTCCACCACAAAAGATGAGCTTGTATACAAGTTCGGTGAAAAAATTGTAAATGAAGAAAACATTGTAATACATGACTGCGACGAAGAGGATAATCTTGTATATATCGGAGACCTTCCCTCAGGGGGCAGATTTATACTTAACAAAATAGCGGCAGAAGCTGATTTGCTTGTTGCTGAGGGCTTTATTGAACCGCACTTCTTTGCCGGCTTCTCCGGAGGAAGAAAAAGTGTTCTTCCCGGCGTATGTGCAAGGGAAACCGTAATGTACAACCATAATTCAGCATTTATAGACAGCAAATTTGCAAGAACCGGTATTCTTGAGAACAATCCCATACACAAGGATATGCTTTATGCCGCCAAGGCAGCAAAGCTCGCGTACATTGTAAACGTTGTCATAGATGCGGAGCATAAACCGATTTATGCTGTTGCGGGCGACGTAGAAGAAGCTCATAAAAGGGGAGTTGAATTTTTATCCTCAAAGTGCAGAGTTAAAGCAAAGAATGCAGATATCGTAATATCAACCAACGGCGGCTATCCCCTAGACCAAAATATTTACCAGTCGATAAAAGGCATGACTGCAGCGGAAGCTACTGTTAACGAAGGCGGAGTTATAATTATGGTGTCAAAAGCGAACGACGGACACGGCGGCATAACCTTATACAATACCATAAAGGACTCTGAAAGCATTGAAAAGCTTATGGAAAAGCTGCTTGCGACACCCGCACTCGAAACTCTTGTCGACCAATGGCAAACACAAATTCTTGCAAGAATTATGCTTAAAGCTACCATAATTTATGTTTCATGTGCAGAGGATGACATTATTTTAGATATGAAAATGATTCCTGCGAAAACGGTCAACGAAGCACTCGAAAAGGCAAAATACATTCTAGGAAAAGAAAATCCGTCAATAACGGTAATTCCTGACGGTATTTCTGTAATAGTTGAACCGTAGGAATAACTGCTAAATATTTTTTCGACGCTGAATATTCGCAATCTATTTTATAACAAAGGACGGATAACTTCGATTCTGTGCCACCTTTTTATTCAGTGCTAAGCAAAAACGCGTCCCGAAGCATGTGCTTGGGACGCGTTTTTATATAAATTATTTCTTCATTTTAAGAGCTGCTTTTGCATTTTCGTAAATATTACGTGCCGTGAGCCCATAAAGCTCGAGGAGCTCGGGTACACTTCCGCTTCTGCCATAGCTATCGTTTACGCCGACTCTTTTTACAGCAATAGGACATGAATCAGCGAGAACTTCACACACTGCAGCGCCAAGACCGCCGATTATATTATGCTCTTCCGCGGTGACCATAGCACCGGTTTCCTTCGCGGCTTTAACCAGAATCTCTCTGTCAATCGGCTTTACAGTATGAATATTTATAACTCTTGCATCAATGCCGTCTGACTTGAGAAGCTCTGCCGCTTCAAGCGCAAGGTGCACCATGTATCCGGTGGCAACGATTGTTACATCAGAGCCGTCGCGAAGCAAAACGCCCTTGCCTATTTCAAACTTGTAATTAGGAATATCAGTAACAGTAGGAACTGCATATCTGCCGAAACGCATATATACCGGTCCGTATGTATTTATAGCTGCCTCAACTGCCGCATAAGCTTCGTTTGCATCTGCCGGACAAATTACAGTCATGCCGGGAATGGTTCTCATAAGAGCCATATCCTCATTACACTGGTGCGTAGCTCCATCCTCACCTACCGTGATTCCTGCGTGTGTTGCTCCTATTTTTACATTAAGGTGCGGATATCCTATTGCGTTTCTAACCTGTTCAAAAGCTCTTCCTGCCGCAAACATTGCAAAGCTTGAAGCGAAAACTGTTTTACCCGTAGCAGCAATACCCGCTGCAACACACATCATATTTCCCTCTGCTATTCCGCAATCAAAAAATCTTTCGGGGAATTTTTTCTTGAAAGCACCTGTCTTCGTAGCTGCCGCAAGGTCTGCATCAAGAACGAGAAAATCGTATTTTTCGCCAAGCTCGGCAAGTGCTGCGCCATAGCTTTCTCTGGTTGCTTTTTTATCTGCCATTTACCCGTCCTCCTCAGTTAAGTGATTCTTCTATTTTTTTAAGGTCTTCTATAGCAACATGATAAAGGTCCTCTTTGGGTGCCTGACCGTGCCATTCGCATGCGTTTTCCATATATGAAACGCCCTTGCCCTTGATGCTCTTAATTATAATAGCGGTGGGCTTTCCCTTATATTCGCGAGCTGCCTTAAATGCTGTTTCCAACTCATCAAAATCATGTGCATCTACAGATATTACATTCCAGCCGAATGCCCTGAACTTCTCATCGTGAGGCGTAGGGTTCATGACCTCCGTAACGGGACCGTCTATCTGAAGTCCGTTCCAGTCAACAATGCAGCAAAGGTTATCAAGCTTGTAATGTGCTGCAAACATTGCCGCTTCCCATACCTGCCCCTCTTCACTTTCACCGTCACCTATAACAGTGTATACTCGATAAGGATTATTATAAACCTTACCCGAAAGCGCCATACCGCAAGCTGCGGAAATTCCAAGCCCGAGAGAGCCGGTTGTCATATCGACGCCGGGAATTCCCTTCATATCGGGGTGACCCTGCAATCTGGAATTGGTTTTACGAAGAGTCTTAAGCTCTTCCTTTGGAAAGAAACCCTTTTCTGCGAGAACAGAATAAAGAGCGGGAGCTGTGTGTCCTTTGGAAAGAACGAATCTGTCTCTGTTGTCCATTGCGGGATTTTTAACATCGACATTCATTTCCTCGAAATAAAGGTATGTGAGTACGTCTGCAATAGATAATGAGCCGCCCGGGTGACCGCATTTTGCGTTATAAACTGCCTCAATAATACCAAAACGAACGTTATTGGCAAGGCGTTTAAGCGTTAACTTCTTGGAGTGTTCCATCTGTAACCATCCTTATAAAATTTATTACAGTATAATCTTACACTATTTGGCACGGAATGTCAATATTTTCAAAAGCAAATTAAAATGTTTTGGAGGGATTAACAAAAAAGAACTCTCTTTTTCAAGAGAGTTCTTCCAATTAGCATAAATTAATATCTTCTTCTTGTTCTTACCTGTACAATCATTCCGGAAATGGAAAGCAACGCCATGGGAATAAAAATTCCGACCCAATGGTTTCCGCCGAAAATTCCCCATGCGGTAAAATCGTATAACTGAGTCGTGAAAAGCATTACCGCCGCCCATGAACCGATTACCGCTGTTCCCAACATTTCAATATACTTCTTAGCAAGGAATGCAAGAGTTACAACAACCGCGGCAACAATAAGACAGATAAAGGGATTTCCCTTTGTGAAAAATCCGCTCTTGAGATAAAATCCGTGGTAGCAAAGCACATACATACAATATCCGAATGATACCGCATACAGTCCTATGTACACAAATCTATAAAGAACAGAAACGACAAGAGCGACTACAAGTCCGATGATCCACGGTGGAATCGGAACAGACGGAGGCAAAAGACTTGCAAGGAGGTGAACTCCAAGCGCAAATCCTACCACAAAGCAGAAAATAAATTTGATAAATTCAAGCATTTTCTGTCCAAAGAAAACAACCGACAGGCAAGCCATTACGAATATTAAAACAAACAACGTGTAGCTACTCGAGGCAGCGTTCATTATTGCCTTCCAAATAGCAGAAATAGTTGCGTTCTCTGTAATGTCATAATAAAGATTAACTATATTTGACCAAGTTGCACCTATACTGTAATATGCTTCCTTTACATTATTCAAAAATGCACCGATAGCACCCACATTCGTAACGTCCTTTCATTAGATTTTCTTTTCACACTGATTATACCATACACCTTCATGAAAATCAATACTAATTCCGATATTTTTTCAATGTTTACATTGTGTTAAAAAAGCGTAATGACAACAAAAATTTACATTTTTCTCTTTAATTTTAACATTTTCCCTGTTTTAACCCTTTTTTTGAGCAAATTCATCATTTACGCTTATGCCAGAAGTGCTGTTTATCGAAGCGCTTTTTGAAGAATACCGTATATATACAATGGCGATTAATATTTTTCAAAAACACCTCTTGACAAAACATTTTTTGTATGATATAATGCCATATGTATTATGCCGACTGTGTCGGTCAAATTCAAGGAGTTTTTTAATGGACGACGGCGCCGACGGGGACTCTTCTCCTCTTCCTACCGTAACTGAATAGTATTTAGGGCTTAGCCGTTTTTCTCGGTTACGCCTTTTTTTGCTGCAAAAAACTCCAATATTTTACTAAAGAAAGGTTTTTAACAAACGAATCATGGACCCTGCCTTATTAATCACAGTAATCATTATTTGCATTATTTTTTCGGCTTATTTTTCTGCTACCGAAACGGCATTTTTGACCTTTAACAGAATCAAAATGAAAAATCTCGCCGAAAAGGGAAACAAAAGAGCCGCTCTTGCGATTAAGCTTTCGGATAATTACGACACACTATTATCAACCATACTTGTTGGTAACAATATCGTGAACATCCTTGCTTCTTCGCTTCAAACAATACTCTTTATAGAACTGTTAAAAGACAGCAAATTTGAAAGCTGGAGCTCCGCTCTTTCAACAGCAATTCTCACAATTGTGATTTTAACCTTTGGAGAAATCTCACCAAAAACCGTAGCCAAGAAAATGCCCGAAAGCTTTGTATTATTCTCCGCTCCGATTATCAATGTAATTCTCTACATAGTTTTGCCTATTACCTTTGTTTTTAAGAAGCTGCAAACCCTTCTTACAAAAATATTCAAGTCAAAAGACGACCAAGGCATGACGGAGGAAGAGCTTATTTCAATCATTGAAGAAGCAGAAGAAGAAGGTGACTTCGACAAAGAAGAAAGTACTCTTATAAAAAGTGCGATTGAGTTCAACGATTTAGATGTCAGCGACATCTTTACCCCGAGAATAGATATTACCGCAGTACCCTTAACTGCTACAAAAGAGGAAATATCTGAGGTTTTCTCTGAATCCGGATTTTCGCGACTTCCTGTATACGACGGTGAGCTTGACAACATTGTGGGTATACTGTACTACAAGGATTTCTACGCCTCCGAGTTCAAGGATATACGCGAAATACTTAATTCTGCCATATACGTAGCGAAGACGCAAAAAATAAATGACCTTCTGAAAGAACTCCAAAACAAACAGCTGCATCTTGCTGTTGTAATGGACGAATTCGGCTCTGTTGCAGGTATAGTCACACTTGAGGATATTATAGAAGAGATTGTGGGGGAAATTTGGGACGAACACGATGAAAAGGTAGAAGAAATACAAAAAACCGACGAAAAGAACTACATTGTTTCAGGAATGGCAAACGTTTCAAAGGTGTTCGACATTTTCGATATAGACGAAGAGCCAGAGGCACAAACCATCGGAGGATGGTCCATGCTGATTCTTGAAAAGGTACCTGAATTAGACGACGAGTTTACCGCATCAGGTCTAAAGGTTAAGGTGCTTGAAATGGATGGCAGAAGAGTGGAAAAGGTACTCATAACTGACATAAGAGAAGAGGAAAACGAAGAGGAAGAAAAGGAAGACTGACCTTTTCCCAGAGTCTCCTATAGGTCATACATTCTCTAAACAAACAGTATATATTTATACTATTGACAAAGAAAAAAAACTGTGGTAAAATATCTGTCAGTGGAACATGTCACAAGGATACGTTATGCACAGAGAGCCGCCGATTGCTGAAAGCGCGGACCTAACGCCCTCGTTGGTACCGCCCACGCACATTTATGTGACAATTTTATAAAAATGAGTTAATTGCTCGGGTGGAACCGTGCGGGATTTTATCCTCACCCCGAATGCCTTTTTGGCTTTTGGGGTGAGGTTATTTTTGTTTATTTTACACCGTTAATACGGAAGAATGGAGTTATATATTATGTCTAAAATCAGATTTTCAACAGGCGAAATTTACGAGTTTTGCGGTGAGGTTTCGGTTTACGAGGCAGCAAGTGCACTCGGAATTATATCACGAGAAGTGATTACATGTAAGCTAAACGGCAATCTCACTGAACTTTCAACAACGGTTACCGATGATGCAGACGTTACTCTTTACACATTCAAGGATGCTGAGGGACGTCAGGTTTTCAGGCATACTGCCGCACACATTATGGCTCAGGCAGTTAAAAGACTTTTTCCAAACACAAAGCAAACAATAGGTCCTGCTACAGAAACAGGATTTTTCCAGGACTTTGATTCGGAAATATCATTTACCCCTGAAATTCTAAAAAGCATTGAAGCCGAGATGAAAAAGATTGTAAAGGAAAATCTTCTTATCGAGAAGAGTGTGCTTACAAAGAGCGAGGCAATAGAACTTATGACAAAGCTCGACGAGCCCTACAAGGTTGAAAGAATCAACGAGCTTGGCGACGACGCAACCCTTACATTCTACAAGCAAGGCGAATATATTGACCTCTGCGCAGGACCTCATCTTCACACAACCGGTGCTGTAAAGGCATTTAAGCTTACTCAGTGCACAGGAGCATACTACAAGGGTGACCAGAACAACAAAATGCTCCAAAGAGTTTATGGAATTGCTTTTCCCTCAAAAGATGAGCTTAACGCTTACGTAACCATGCAAGAGGAAGCTCTTAAAAGAGACCACAACAAAGTTGGAAGAGAGCTCGAGTACTTTACAACTGTAGACACCGTAGGACAGGGCTTACCCATCCTTTTACCGAAGGGTGCAAGAACCATTCAGCTTCTTCAAAGATGGATTGAGGACGAAGAACAGAAAAGAGGATATCTGCTTACAAAAACTCCTCTTATGGCAAAAAGAGAATTTTTCAAGATTTCGGGTCACTGGGACCATTATCTTGACGGAATGTTCGTAATAGGCGATCCAGACGATTACACAAAGGACTGCTTTGCGCTCCGTCCTATGACCTGTCCTGTTCATTATCAAGTTTTTCTTAACAAAAAGCGCTCGTATAGAGAGCTTCCCATGCGACTTGGCGAAACCTCTACCCTTTTCAGAAATGAAGATTCGGGTGAAATGCACGGTCTTATCAGGGTGCGTCAATTCACCATTTCAGAAGGTCACCTCATTCTCCGTCCCGACCAGCTCTCAGAAGAATTCAAGGGATGCCTTGACCTTGCAAAATACTGCCTTGAAACACTCGGGCTCTGGGAAGACTGCTCCTTCAGATTTTCGCAATGGGACCCCAACAGAACCGACAAATACGAAGGCACTCCGGAACAGTGGGACGAGGCACAATCAATTATGGGCGAGCTTCTTGACAACTACCTCGGTCGTGAAAACTATTCAATAGGTATAGACGAGGCGGCGTTCTACGGTCCCAAGCTTGATATTCAGTGCAAAAACGTATTTGGCAAAGAGGATACCATTGTTACGATACAGATAGATATGCTTCTAGCAAAGAAGTTCGGCATGGAATACACCGATAGAGATAACACGATGAAAACTCCTTATATAATTCACCGTACCTCTATGGGATGCTATGAGAGAACCTTAGCTCTTATACTTGAAAAATATGCAGGTGCGCTTCCTGTTTGGCTTTCTCCTACACAAGTGATTGTAATACCCGTTGTCCAAGATTTTGCAGATTATGCAAAAGAGGTCACCGATAAGCTTGTGGCAGCAGGAGTAAGAGCAGAGCTCGACGACAGAAATGAAAAATTGGGATACAGAATAAGAGAAGCCCAGCTTTCAAAGGTTCCGTACATGCTCGTCGTAGGTGAAAACGAGATGCAAAACGGAACTGTCACAGCAAGAGCAAGAGTTGAGGGTGAGGGCGGTGTGTTCTCGGTTGAAGACTTTATTGCAAAAATTACAAATGAGATAAATACAAAAAAACGTTGAATTTTATATAAAACATTGATTTAGGAAGATTTGATTTTATGATACACACCATTAAAAACAAATTCTACGAAATAGGCGTAACAGATTACGGTGCCGAGCTTGTTTCTCTTAAAACCAATAACGGATTTGAGCATATATGGCATAATACGAAGGATTACTGGAGCGACCATGCCCCGCTTCTTTTCCCTATTTGCGGACGCCTTAAAAATTCTACCTACACACTAAAAGGCAAGTCATACCACATGCCTATGCACGGATTTGCTTACACTACCGATTTTAAACTTATGTCGAAGGAAGAAAACAAAATAACATTTTCCCTTTCTTCGAATGACAGCACAAAGAAAATGTATCCTTTTGACTTTGTGATAACTGCCGCATATGAGCTTCGAGATGACAAGCTGATTTTTACGTTTACGGTTAAGAACTGTGGAGATGAAAAAATGCCTTATATGTTCGGCTGGCATCCCGGCTTTAATCTTCCTAATGATGCAGGTCAGGATATAAATGATTACGAGCTCGACCTTGGTAAAGATTCTGTAATTTGGCATATGCTTCCAAAGGGGGAAACTAATCGTGTGGCAGTAGATTTTGCTCTTGACAACAGCTGCTACAGACTTTGCGAGGAGCAGATATACGAGCAGGATACTATGATATTTACAGGTCAGAAAAATCAGACTAAGCTTTTTTCAAAAGGACATCCATACCTTCTTGAAATGACTTGGACTGAAAATCTTCCTACGCTTTGCGTTTGGAAGTGGCCTAAAAATGACGCAAAATATATCTGCATTGAGCCGTGGGGCTCTCTTCCGAAGGATGGCATTACTGACGAAAATTTTGATCTTCGTCCTATGCCGCGCCTTATGCCCGGTGAAACAGACGTATACGAATATTCAGTCAAAATTTCTTATTAAGTCACCGTCAAATAAAAATTTATAGAAGGTATAAATGAAAAACCTATTAAAAAATTTGGGCAAGTACTCCAAAGAATCGATTTTAGGACCTCTTTTTAAGCTTCTCGAAGCATCGCTTGAGCTTACCGTTCCATATATTATTGCCCTTTTAATTGACAGGGGCATTTCAGCTTCCGATAAAAGCTTTGCGATAAAAATGTGTGTCCTTTTAGTAATCCTCGGAGCTGTTGGACTTGCGTTTTCGGTAACAGCTCAGTATTTCGCAGCTAAGGCATCGGTGGGATACGTTAAGGATTTAAGACATTCTTTATTTTCTCACATACAAACACTTTCCCACAGCGAAATAGATAGGATTGGCACTTCCACACTTATAACAAGATTAACATCAGATGCAAACCAAGTACAAACGGGATTAAATCTAGCTTTACGCTTGCTTTTGCGTTCCCCTTTTGTAGTTTTCGGTGCTATGATACTCGCGTTTACGGTAGATGTAAAATCGGCTGTAACCTTTGCTGTAGTCATCCCTGCCCTTTCTGTAGTCGTTTTCGGAATAATGCTTATAACTATGCCTTTATACAAAAAGGTACAGGGCAAGCTTGACAAAGTGCTTAAAAAAACGCGTGAGAACCTATCGGGAGTTCGTGTTATACGCGCATTTTGCAAAGAAGAGGACGAAATTTGCGAGTTTTCCGAGATGAATACATCTCTTGCCAAGGAACAAAAGGCGGTTGGACGAATATCAGCACTTATGAATCCTCTGACTTATGTTCTTATAAATCTTGCGCTCGTCTGGCTCATAGATATCGGTGCTCTTCAAGTTTACTCGGGAAATCTTACTCAAGGCGAGGTTGTTTCTCTCTATAACTATATGTCTCAAATTCTTGTAGAGCTTATAAAGCTTGCAAGTCTTATAATTACAATAACAAAATCTATTGCATCACATTCAAGAATACAAAGCGTTCTTGAAATAGAAAACTCTGTAATTTCGGGAAAAGGCAGCTGTGGAGAAAAGAGCGATTATGCGGTTGAATTCAGCGATGTATCCCTTGAGTACAACGGCTCAGGAGAGCCGTCGGTTTCTTCTTTAAGCTTTAAAGTTAAATGGGGCGAAACGGTTGGTATTATAGGCGGAACGGGCTCGGGAAAAACCTCACTTATTAATCTTATTCCAAGGTTTTACGATGCTACAGAGGGAGTTGTTTTCGTAGACGGCGCTGATGTACGAACATACGACATCGATGCACTTCGGGAAAGCATAGGAATTGTTCCTCAAAAGCCGGTGCTATTTTCCGGAACAGTCAGAGAAAACATGTGCTGGGGCAAAAACGGTGCAACAGATGAAGAAATTTACAATGCTTTAGCTACCGCGCAAGCCGACACTCTTGTTCGAGAAAAGGGCGGTCTTGATTTTGAAATTGAACAAGAGGGGCGCAACCTCTCAGGCGGACAAAAGCAACGCCTTACAATAGCAAGAGCATTGGTAAAAAATCCAAAAATTCTTATCCTTGACGACTCTTCGAGTGCGCTTGATTTCGCCACAGATGCTGCTTTAAGAACCGCAATTAAAAATATACAGGGTGAAAAAACTATTTTCATAGTTTCACAAAGGGCCTCTTCAATTATGCACGCTGATAAAATAATCGTGCTTGACGACGGTAAGGCCGTCGGAATCGGAACTCACAGTGAGCTGTTAAAAAGCTGTCCTGTTTATCTTGAAATCTACAACTCACAGTTCAAGAAGGAGGCATGAGAGCATGAAAGCAAAAAAGAACCCATCAACACTCTCAAAAGTGCTCCGTTATATAGGAAAATACAAGCTTCTTTTGCCCATTTCCCTACTATTTGCCCTTGTAACAGTAGCTCTCACACTCTTCCTCCCCATGCTCATAGGCGAAGCTATCGACTTGATAATAAAGGCAGGAAGTGTGGATTTTGACGGTATAGCAAGTATACTTACAAAAGCAATAATTATTATTATCATAACAGCCGTATCCCAATGGCTCATGAGTACAATCAACAATAAAATAACATACAGTGTGGCAAGGGACGTAAGACGCGATGCATTTGAGCAGATAGAGCATCTTCCGCTTGCGTATCTTGACACAAAGCCGCAGGGTGACCTTGTCAGCAGAATAATAAGTGACACAGAGCAATTCTCCGAGGGACTTTTACTTGGATTTACGCAGCTCTTTACAGGCATGCTTACGATTCTTGGAACGGTTGGTTTTCTCATTGCTATCAACTGGAAAATTGCTATAGTAGTTGTTGTTCTTACACCTCTTTCCCTTTTCATTGCAAAATTTATTGCTTCAAAGACTTATAATTTGTTTAAGCTTCAATCAAAGGAGAAAGCGGAACAAACAGCTCTTATTGATGAAATGATAGGGAATCAGAAGATTGTTAAAGCATTTTCTCGCGAAAAAGAAGCTCTTAAGAGCTTTGACGAAATTAATGAACGTCTTTCAAAGACATCTTTGCAGGCAATATTCTTCTCATCTCTTACGAACCCCTGCACCCGATTTGTAAACAACATGGTATATGCGGCGGTCGCTCTTACCGGAGCTTTAATAGCCATTTCCACATCAGGCAACGAAACCGCGTTTACGGTAGGAGCGCTTTCTGCTCTTCTTGCTTATGCAAATCAATACACAAAGCCCTTTAACGAAATATCCGGTGTCATAACGGAATTTCAAAACTCGCTTGCATGTGCATCGAGAGTTTTTGAGCTTATAGAAGAAAAAACGGAAATACCCGACGCACCTAACGCCACCGTTATTGAACGTGCAAACGGAAGGGTTGCACTCGATTCTGTTTCATTCTCATATACAAAAGAAAGACCTCTTCTTGAAAATATAAATCTTGACATAAAAGAGGGTCAAAGAGTTGCGATTGTCGGACCGACCGGGTGCGGAAAAACCACTCTCATCAACCTTCTCATGCGTTTTTACGACGTCAATGAAGGCGAAATCAAAGTCGACGGCAATGACATAAAGGGGCTCACAAGGCACAGCTTAAGGCGCAACTACGGAATGGTTCTTCAAGATACGTGGTTATCATTTGATACTATCAAAAAGAATATTGCATTTGGAAAACCGGATGCAACGGACGAAGAAATAATTTCAGCTGCAAAAGCAGCGCACGCACACGGATTTATAAAACGTCTCAAAAACGGATACGATACAGTAATCGGTGAGGGTACGGGAAATCTATCTCAAGGCCAAAAGCAGCTCTTGTGTATTGCAAGGATTATGCTTTCCCTTCCCCCTATGCTCATACTTGACGAGGCAACCTCTTCAATAGACACAAGAACAGAGATGAAAATTCAAGAGGCGTTTTCCACACTTATGGATGACAGAACAAGCTTCATTGTAGCGCACCGACTGTCTACTGTCAGAGAGGCAGATGTTATCCTTGTGATGAAAGACGGAAACATCATAGAGCAAGGCAATCACAACGAACTTATTGCTAAGCAGGGCTTTTATTTCGAGCTTTACAACAGTCAATTTGCTCATTAAAAATGGATGTTAAAACGTGCTTATGGCAAATGCCATAAGCACGTTTTTTATTTATTTTCTGTTTTTGATTGCATCTATCGGTTTCATAGAAGCAATTTTCTTAACGGGGATAAACGTTGATATAAAGGCAACGAAAAGTGATATGAGCAAGAGCAAAACAATTTGTCTTAAACCGAAATTCAAGAATGTAATAAGAAGTCCTGCCTCTTCACGCAAAACGCTGTTGATAATCAACGTAACGGTTAAAGTGCCGGCTATAGACAAAACGTAATTTATCATTGCGATGATAAAAGCTTCCGCGAAGAATATTCCAAAAACATCGGAAGAGCGTGAACCTATTGCTCTTAAAATACCTATTTCCTGCTTTTTATATGAAACACTCGTTGCTATGAAATTAAAGAGCATCATTGATGCAAAAACCGCAACGCCTATACCAATATACAAGAACACGTCACCGAGCACGTCAAGAAGCTCATCTACCATGTCAAGCTGTTGGGTGACGTTATTTTTGAGCTTATATCTTACGTCATCCTTAATATATTCATTTGAAAAGGCAACATGGGTTCTTATTCCCTGCATATCACTTGGCATTCTTCCAACTGCAAAGCTGTATATTCCGCCAACATTAACTCCAAGAAGCGAATTAACGATTTCGTCATCCATGATTATGAAGTTTTCATTGCTGTCATTTGGAACAACTCCCACTATTTCAATATTTTTTATTAATCCTTCATTATAAGAATAATATGAATAGTATGAGATAACATTCTTCACAACCATAGAATCAGCGCACAGGTTGTAAAAATCAAGAACCTTCCTTGCGTAATACTCTTCAAATCCGATTTCCGCACTTGGAGTGAAGTCAACGTTTTCGGATTTATATCCGGTTAAGTACTGAATATAAGTATCTATTGCAAAATCAAATGGAATTTCCTCTTCGCCGGTTGCGGCTTTACAGTAAGCAAACGCGTCATCATAATTATCGTACACATATTTACGTACTACAATATCGTAAAATGCATCTACAACACTTACTATGGTACTCATTTCATCTCTATAGTATGAGCTATAAGTTATGTCATCGTACGTTACCGTAGTAATAAGTGAGCTTGCAATCTCGTCGGAAATGAGCATATTCTCAATACCGTAGGTTTTAGCAAGTGCATTCCGATATTCTTTTACATAATCGTCCGTCACGATATTTGAATAGTTCGTGAATTGTGTATTTACGAACGTGGTATAGACATCGCTCTCACTGATTTTCTCTGCGTCCTCAGCATTCATGCCGTATACATCTATACAGTATTGTAAAACGAGAGCTTTTACCTCGTCGTAATTTTCATACGCATATTTATAGCAACTGAAATACTGCATATTTCTTAAAATGTCGTTAAGACATACTCCATAATTTACATTCCATTTGCCGTCGCGCACGTTCTGCAAAAGTGTTTTTTCGAAGCCGACAAGACGGCTTTCGTCCCAAAGGATACTCTCGTCACCCGAGGAGCTTCTCAACATGTAAAGCAAAACCTGCGGGGGAACGATTATCTGGTTTTCATCGAGAGCTTCCAACTCACCTGTGGACCAAATGACCTTATCCTTTAGCTTTGAAAGTGAAGATATTCTACTGAACCCCTCTTGGAAATATATTTTCATCTCATTTTCCCAAATGTCATATTCGTACTCGATATTATCATTTTCGAGCCCGAACAGAGTTATGTTGCCTTCAAAGCGCTCTGCCATGCCTCCATATGCATTAATAGCGCTTTTCAACGCATCATCGCTGACAAATGCTACACACGCAAAGGAATATCTGCTCGCAGCTTCAAGCTCGGATACAAGCGACATGTACTCTATAAGATTCATGGTAATTGTTGCGTTCTCATCGGTAAGAGGGATATATCTTGAATAATCGAAGTTTGTATCTATGATTCCGACTATGGTATATTCCTCGGTATAAGACACTGTCGGATTAAGCTTAAAGGAAAGCTTCTTTCCAAGCAAATCCTCCGGCTTTTCAATTTTAATTTCCTCAAAACCTTTATCTGAAAAACACTTATATCCAACCTTTTGAAAATAATCGTAAACAAATTTTGTGATTACAACTTCGTTTTTTTCTTGTGCAAGGCGGGAGTCCTGTCCGACAAAAGTGAATCCGTAACGGGACATAAGCTCTTCGCTTATGGATGTTATTCCGGTAAGGTCTGTGGGATAAAGCGCTTCATACACTTCATTTCCGTCGTTGAGAGCCGCAAGATTATCGCTTATCGAGAGCTTTAGCTCTTTATTGTATACGCCTACTACTTCTTCTCCGACATTATCGCTAATTGCCTTGATATCCTCCTCGCTTAAATAAGTATCATAATCTACCCAATAGAAGCTCTCATCATCATAATACCTTTTATAGCTTTTTATATACGAGGCATAATCCACACCCGTGTCGTAAATAGAGGACGTAGCAGTCTTAATATTATCGTAAGCGGCTATTGTATCTGCCAAGCCGAAAAATGTAAATGCTATAAGAGATAAGAAAATTGTAAAGACGAGTCGTATTTTCTTATACTTAAGTGCTCCGCTGCCTATTTTGAAGGCATTTTTAATGGAAAGACGAGATTTTATCAACTCGAACTTATCATTTTTCGGAGGAACTATTTTGCTTTCATCTGTAGGAACAAAATCCTTCGATGTGAATTTATTTTTCTCTTTTTTACCAACCTTAATTGATGCTCCACAGGAAAGTCCGGAAAGATATTTATTGATTTGCAGTCTATCCTCCTCGGTCAAATAATAACCGTGTTCTATTTTAATTTCATTATCTTCAAAGGTGATTGGCTGCTCTATATCTATGCTATCTTCTTGTCCGGATTCCGTTTTCTTTTCAACATCGGATATAATTCTTCCGTCGGCAAGCTCTATAATTCGGTCAGCATACTGCTCAGAAAACTCTCTGTCGTGGGAAACTATAAGAACGAGCTTATCTCGGGAAAGCTTTTTAAGAGTATCAAAAACCTGTTTACCTGTAGTTGAGTCAAGCGCGCCTGTCGGTTCGTCAGCCATGATTATTTCAGGGCGCTTTACAAGCGCTCGTGCGATGGCAACTCTTTGCTTTTGACCGCCTGATAATTCGTTTGGTTTTCTTGAGCCGTAGCCCTCAAGGTCAACTTCCTTTAGGATTTCATTTATCTCATTATTTGTTGCTTTCCTTCCCTGCAGCTCAATAGCAAGGGCAATATTAGCGCCCACAGTCAGCTCCTCAAGAATGTTATATTCTTGGAAAATAAATCCTATGTAAGTGTTACGGTAGCTGTCATAATGACTCTGCTTAAAATCCTTTGCTGAGGTTCCCTTGATTATTATTTCACCGGAATCAAAATTATCAAGTCCTCCGAGCACGTTAAGAAGTGTAGATTTACCGCTTCCCGATTTACCGAGTATGAAAACCATACCGGTTTCAGGCAATTTCAAGCTGACTCCGTCAAGTGCTCTTACAACGACACCCTTTTTCGTTCTATAAATTTTCCTTAATTTTTTAGCTTCGATCATTTGCGTTATTCTTTCTTTAAGATTTCTGTATTCGTTTTTTGTTACCTTTTGCTTTGATTTATACTAATATAATTCAAAGTAAAAGAAACGGCAAGAGCAAACTATTTGTCAGTGCCCTTGCCGTCTTAATTTCTATAATTTATTTGCTAAATAAGCTCTTGATTACAGCGAGCACTGCAGCTGCAACCTTATTCGTTCTTACCGAGCAAACTACACCGCTCATTGCTTCAATATCTGCATTAGCGGAATTTACATTTGTCATATATTCGGCAAGCTTTGC